>JBILUF010000048.1:0-10068 GCA_044371155.1 Bdellovibrionota bacterium | reverse complement strand
TGCGGGCTGTCAAGAAGGAGCAAAAAGCATATCTTTATGATTGGTCAGTCGTCGAGGATGAGGCTCTCAGATTTGAGAACCTGGTGGCAGCGCACCTACTAAAGTATGTTCACTATATGCAGGACTATGAGGGGCTTGATTATGAACTGCGCTTTTATCGCGATACAACCCCACGCGAGGTTGATTTCATAATCTGTGAGAAGAATACGCCTATTGTCGCTGTCGAGTGCAAGCTGAGTGAGACCTCACCAGCGCCGGCGCTAAGGTATTTTCATTCTAAGTTTCCAAGCTGTCGTTGTATACAGTTGACCTATCGGGGCAAGAAGGAATTCATTACTCCTGAGGGTATTGAAGTTCGTAATGCGGTGGGTTGGCTTGGTGGCTTGGTCTAGGGGAGTGCGTCTCTGGATTAGTAGCAGTGATGGAGTTGGGCCCTTACGAGCCTTGGCGAGCGAGTCTTTGCCATCCGAAGCTAAACGACTTGAAACGGGTGTCGTGGGCTGTAGTTTAAACGATTGAGTGCGCGAAAAAATAAATTCTTAAAAGCCACTAAATCAACCCTCGTTGCCACCGCAGCGTTGGGCTGCTGGATCGAGCGAAGGCGGCGATCTGCCACGCTCATGCCTCGTGCGTGGCTTTGACCGGTATCAACCCGCACCGCCATAGAGGTGTACGTGAACGCTTCGGGGGCAATCGCCGCGAAAACCGCGAGGGGGTCGTAGAGAATGATCCCTGGGATCCCCTCTTCACGCTCCCCACCGATAGCGTAGGGCTCACAAAGCTGGATTAAGAACGACCGAAAATCAGGATCGTGTACCTGATTAAGATCGCTCAGCTGGATGACGGCTGAGTAGCATAGATCGAGCGGAATAAGGGTGATGGGGCAGGGGCAGCGCGCAAGAACTATATCCGCCGCCTCTGGATCCGAGAAAAAGTTAAACTCAGCCACGGCGCTCTTGTTTCCAGGTGCTGTGATTGCACCGCCAAGAATTATGATACGGGTGCATCGGTCGAAGCATCGTGGGTCGTCGATGAGCGCGCGGGCGATATTTGTCAACGGAGCGAGCGCAACGAGTTGGTACGGAGTGGAGGCTTCGCGAGTGAACGCGTCTTGCACCGTTCCAGCCGTGGAGAAAGGGAAGGGATCGGGCATGATTCGGCCAAGCCCTTCAACTCCGTGTGTCGAGGCCCATACGGGTAGTTGGTGCAACGGTGCTGCGGCGCCGGTATATGCCGGTATCGACTCGCGGCCAATAACACTAAGTGCAAAGGCGAGGTTGCGGGTTACTACATCGAGGGGGGCGTTCCCCATACAGGTAGTGCATCCTGCCACCTGCACTGCGTTCGACCCAAGTGCAAAAAAGATCGCCAAAATGTCATCAACTCCGGGATCGGTATCGATAAGTATCGAGGGGGCACTAGGGTGTAGCATCATCTAGTCTCCTCACGCACGCACCTTATGAGCGCGAGAACCCCTGAAATTCCACTTTTCGTGGTGGTGCGCGCGGCCCGTGCTCCTAGTGAGAGGCTAAGCTGACCCAAGAGGAAGCTTCTCACGTTATCATTCCCCTCGATACAATCAGCCTCGCCGTTGCCAATTATCCATCCCTGTTCGAGACCATACCGAGTTAAAATTCCCAGAGCCACTCCCTTTCCTGCGACCACTGCTTTGCCGGGCGGTTTAAAGTTAGGGTAAGTACCTGGGATTCAAGGTGGGAAAGAACTGTGTTTTCTTGGCTCATGGGCGCTGTCCAAGAGCTTCGGAGAATATGAGGCTGCCCTCCAGTCGATTAGGCCAGAAATTCAATCTTAAGCGCTGGAAAATACTGCTTAGTTATGGGAATTTCATCGGGCTATTAAACCCAGATACGTATTGGAGCACATGAAACGAGGAAATAGCTCTGCACCCGCCCTGGCCGCTGCCCCTGATGCCTCCTTTGATTGGCGTAAGGTCGCGTCACTTGTACTTTCATCCCGCGCACTCGACCGGATCGAGGAGACCGAGCTTATGCCGGCGCGAAAGGTGCTGTATCAGTTCACCGCGCGTGGCCACGATGTGCCGCAGGTGATTCTGGGCTCGCTCCTAGATCATCCACATGATGCTGTGGGTGCATACTATCGCTCTCGCCCGATGCTGCTTACCTTGGGACTTACCCTTGCTGATGCGTTTGCGGGGCCGATGGGGAAAAGCGGCGGATTTAGTGATGGACGAGATATCGGCGTGGTGTGCAATCTGCCCTCGCGTGGCGCGGCATCAGTACTGCCGATGTCAGGTGATGTAGGCTCGCAATACACTCCGGCGGCTGGATGGGCGCAGGCCATTCAGTATCGACGCTCAGTACTTGGAGAGAAAAAATACGCTAATGCAATTTCAGTGGTGATGGGCGGCGATGCCTCTGTTGCCACCAACGGTTTTTGGTCGGCGCTGACGATCGCCACAACGCAGAAGCTCCCGATGCTCTTTTATATCGAGGACAACGGCTACGGCATCTCGGTGCCTTCTACCTTTCAAACTCCAGGCGGCAATATCGCCGAGAATTTGGCGGCGTTTAGAAATCTCACCATCTTAGACGGCGATGGCTGTGATGTTCGTAAGGCGGTGCCGCTTATCAAAGAAGCTGTGCATCTGGTGCGCAGTGGGCAGGGCCCGGTGCTGCTAAGACTTACGGTGCCGCGCTTGAGTGGACACTCCGGACAGGACACTCAAGCCTACAAGCCAAAAGATCTAGTGGAGCGCGAGAACGCGCGCGATCCGCTGATTAGTTTAAAGAGCCACCTTGTGCCAGCGATGTTCTCAGAGCAGGAGTTGAGCGAGCTAGAGGCTGAGGTAGAGGGGCGGGTGGCCAAGGCCTTGGCTGAAGCAGAGGCGCGCCCAGCCCCGTCACCTGAGCGTATCCATGAGGGTGTATACTTTGGCCCGGGCACTCACGGCACACTGCAGCCACAGACGGTAGGCGGCTTGGCAGCCGAGGGTATCTCGATGCCAGCAGGCACTGAGTATGCGGACTCGGAGGGGGCGCGTATCAATGTGGTAGCTGCGGTGCGTAAAACCCTAGAGACCGAGTTGGCGCTGAATCCGCGAGTAACGGTCTTTGGCGAGGATGTAGGACCAAAGGGCGGTGTGCACGCTGTCACCAACGGACTACAGGATAAGTTCGGAGCTGAGCGTGTGTTTGATACCTCGCTTTCTGAGGAGGGGATTATCGGGCGCGCTGTCGGCATGGCGATGGCAGGATTAGTCCCGGTGCCAGAGATTCAGTTTAGAAAATATGCCGACCCAGCCACAGAGCAGCTTAATAACTGCGGCACGATGCGCTGGCGCACCAATAACGCCTTTGCAGCACCAATTATCGTGCGGATGCCGGGCGGCTTCGCCAAGTGCGGCGACCCTTGGCACAGTGTGTGTGGTGAGGTGCAGTGGGCGCACGGGATAGGCTGGCAGGTGTGCTTTCCCTCGAATGCTGCGGATGCAGTGGGGCTACTCCGCACAGCGCTTCGAGGCAACAATCCGGTGATCTTTTTTGAGCATCGTGCTGTATTGGATGCCGCGTGGTCGCGCCGCCCGTATCCAGGTGATTCCTTCATGGTCCCGTTTGGCAACGCAGCGAAGCTCTCAGAGGGAGATGGAGTGACTATTGTCACTTGGGGGGCGATGGTGGAGCGCTGCGAGGAAGCCGCGCGCGGATTCCCTGGGCGAGTGGAGCTTTTAGATCTACGCACCATTATGCCGTGGGATAAAGAGGCAGTGCTTCAGTCAGTACAAAAGACCCGAAAGTGCCTCATCGTGCACGAGGACGGAGTCACAGCCGGATTTGGAGCCGAGATCTCTGCCACCTTGGCCGAGGAGGCGCTCTACTCGCTAGATGCCCCAGTTAAGCGGGTGGCGGTGCGAGATGTGCCGATACCGTACAACGTGGGGCTGATGGATGCGGTGGTGCCGAATGTGGCGCGTATCACAGCAGCTATCGATGAGCTTTTGACCGCTTAGCGGAGTCTGAGAGAAGATGATTATTGATATTGTAATTCCCACCGACCAGCGCGAAGGCACGCAGTCTAGTATTGGCCGCTGGCTAAAAAACGTCGGTGACTCAGTCAAACAAAATGAGCCGATTGTTGAGATTCACACCGACAAGGTCACTCTAGAGGTGGCATCCCCTGCCACCGGGCGACTCAGTGAGATCTTAGCCCCGGTGGGTAAAGAGATTGTGCTCTCTGATACGCTGGGGAGGATCGATGTTGGTGCCACTACGGAAGTGGGCTCTGGCGCTACTGGAAAAGAGGCGGCGCCCATAGCAGCGGCAGTAGCGGATCGCACCGTGGGCAGTGCCTCGCTTCCGGCAGGGCACTTATCACCTGCGGTGCGGGCGCTGGCTAAAAAGCTCTCAATTGATCTTGGTACGATAAAGGGCACCGGTGCCGGTGGCCGCATTACAGCGCAGGATGTTGAGCGTGCTGCCTCCGCAGGGCAAATGGGTGCAGTGAGTGGCAAGGCCGCGCAAGTGGTAGCGCCTAAATCGAGTGCGGCGAAGGCAGCAGTAGGCACGAAACGTCGTCCGCATTCTCCGATGCGCAAAAGTATTGCAGCGCACATGGTAGAGAGTGTCACCAAAGCACCGCATGTGACCTCGGTGTTTGATTGTGATTTCTCGGCGGTGCTTGCAGACAAGAAGGCCCGCGATAAGGAGTTCTCGGCTGCAGGTGTTAAACTTACCGTGACTGCCTATCTAGTGCACGCAGCGGCACAAGCGCTGCGTGCTGTGCCGGAGGTAAATAGCCGCTGGCATGATGATGCCTTAGAGCTTTTAGATGAGGTGCATATCGGTGTTGCCGCTGCGGTGGAGGAGTCGCAGGGTGGGGGAGCTGGGCTGGTGGTGCCGGTAGTGCGCGATGCAGATAGGCTTTCCCTCCTAGAGATTGCGCGGGTGCTGCAGGATCTTTCAGCCAGGGCTCGCAGCAATCAGCTAAAGTCAGCGGAGCTCTCTGGCGCCACCTTTTCGATCTCAAATCACGGAGTAGGCGGCAGCCTCTTTGCAGCACCAATCATTATCCCTCAGCCACAGTCAGCAATTTTGGGGGTGGGGAAGGTCGAGAAACGGATCGTCGTTACCGAGGAGCATGGTGTCGAGCGGTTTGGAGTAACCCCGATGGGATATGTGACTCTTACAATTGATCACCGCGCGCTGGATGGCTTTACTGCCAATGCATTTTTGCGCGCATTTACCGCGAATCTGCAGCAGCCGCGGTAGGTAGCTATGTCGTAGTATAAACCTGTTCCTGAGCTCTCGGTCTCTAGCTTAGAGATTAGTCGTCATTCTTACCTCGATGTCTTGGGATTCACGGGGAAGTTTGAACGGCCCGAGAACTGATTCATACTTATGACATTCCACGGGGTAAGTCTGATGATCGAGGAGGATAGGCCTTGAGAGGGGGTTCTGCCCTTTGGATCATCCAGCCGTTGGATTGCCCGCGCCGCAGAGGGCTCAATCTTTCGATTGATTGTCCTGATGCTACTGGCCTGGTGCAGCGTCTAACCTCGGCCGGTGTCTCGCTGCGTGAGCCGCTTGAGGACTACTGGTATCGGAATAACGAGATCCTGCACGGAGGGCGTAATTTCCTGGTGCAAGATCCTGATGGCTATCTGCTGCGCTTTGCCGGGCATATCGGGGATAGGCCGGTGGGGTGATTGTCTTGGGGTACACACGGCTATTAGCTTAATCGCGCTGCTGTTAAGAGGCGCTGCTGTTAAGAGGCGCTGCACCATCTCTTTTTCTTAGACACTGAGCGCCGAATAGTGTTCCTAAGCGTATTCACCACGCAGCAGGGGCTCCTACTCGCTGGATTCGCTCGCCAGTAGTTGAACCTAGCTATTCCTAGGCTCTAAGACTAAAGTCCTGCGCATCGCGTATACAGTCGTCAGACCGATATAACGCGTGTGCTAGCGCGCCTTCGAGCTATTTCGTCCCGTCCTGCTCTGCTCTGGTAGGCGTTAGGAATCGGGCGAGAGTGGAACGAACTAGTTCTATATCGATAGGTTTGGCAATAAAGCCATCCATTCCGGTCGCAATACATTTTTTAATATCAGATTCCATAGCGCTTGCGGTCATGGCAACAATCGGCACTCGCCGACCAGATTGCGATTCGAGCTCTCGAATCGCACGGGTCGCCGAAAATCCATCCATGACTGGCATCTGGCAGTCCATGAAAATTAGAGCGTATCGATCTGGCTCCAGTCGCACTAGCTCTAGCGCCTCTTTCCCGTCACCCGCAATCTCTACTAGATATCCCATCCTCTCAAGCAGGCGTAGCGTTACCCTTTGATTGACTGGATTGTCCTCAACGAGGAGGAGCCTCCGATGGGATGCGAAGGTAGATTGTGGAGTAGTGTGACTCAACAATTGAGCGGATTGTAGGCTCTCTTCTGGTGCTGAACAGGGCGAGGTTCGTGCTGTGAAATGAAAAGTCGACCCAACTCCTTCGCGGCTTTCTACCCATATCTTGCCCCCCATCAGATCTACTAATCGCCGTGAGATTGAGAGGCCAAGCCCGGTACCCCCGAAGCGGCGGGTAATTGAGCCATCAGCCTGAACAAAAGGCTCAAAGATCATGCCGCGTTTTTCGGGCGGGATACCTACCCCTGAATCGGCAACGGAAAAATGAAGCTCCGAGTGGGTGGCTTCTTGAACGGCCTCGTCGACCTGGACGACGATTGCGCCGTCGGGCGGAGTGAATTTAAGAGCGTTGGCGAGGAGGTTTAGCAGCACCTGCTGCAGCCGTCCCGCGTCTCCTATATAGTATTGTGACGAGGTCTTAGGTGGGGGGAAAGCCAGTGAGATGCGCTTCTTTTGCGCTTGCAGGGTTACAACCCGCTGTGAGCTGGTTAGTAAGTCTTCGAGCTTGAAAGGAGCGGGGGAGAGCGCCAGCTTGCCTGCCTCAACTTTTGAGATATCAAGAATATCGTTAATTACGGCGAGAAGTGCTCGGGCAGAGGTATCTAGGTCCTGGATTAGTTCACCTTGCTCTTGACTCTGTGAGCTCTCGGCTAAGAGCTGGGTCATCCCGATTACCCCATTTAAGGGGGTGCGGAGTTCGTGACTCATATTGGCAAGGAACTCGCTCTTCATCCGATTTGCCTCCTCAGCTTGACGCTGGGCCGCCCGTATATCAGAGATGTCAGTGCGAATGGCGATGTATGATTTGGGTTTCCCGTCTGCTCCGATTAACGGGATGATCGTAGAGTCCACCCAATACAGCTCCCCTGTCTTGGCACGGTTGCAGATCTCGCCGCGCCAGACTCCGCCTGCACCAATTGTGCGCCAGAGTTCTTGAAAAAACTCCTTTGGATGGGTGCCTGAGTTAATCATCCGATGGGTCTGCCCTAGTAGCTCCTCACGGGTGTAGCCGCTAATCTGGCAGAAGAGTTCGTTGACATAAGTGATGCGCCCTTGCAGGTCGGTGCGAGCAACGATCGAGTGTTGATCGAGCGCAAACTTCTGGTTCTCAAGCTCAAGGATCCCTGCCTCGCGCTCGCGCAGCGCCTTGCGGAGCGTCTCCGCAAGGCGACCAAGCTCATCATTTGGGATGGTCTCTTGCCATGCCTGCGGGCTGTTCCAGGATTTGGTGGAGAGGAGTGCTCCGATTCTCTGGAGCGGCCGCAGTACCACCGCCTGAAGTCGCAGGTATCCGAGGATTGCAAGGCTACCGAGGGCAATAAGCGTTAACGCAAGAAGTTGTCTCATGGAGCTTCTAATCTGAGCCATCATCCAACGGGTATCGAGCCGCACCAATATTGCCCCCTTGTCGGAGCCGCGCTCCGCTAGGACCGGTCGGCTGAGCATGAGAGGGGTCGCGAGTTCAAAAACTCCCTGTTCTGCGAAGTAGTAGTGCTGCTCCTCGCCTGTCTCGGCGGCATGCCGTGCTGTAGCAAAAAATCTCTGATCAGGAAGCTCTGATAGAAGACGGCCACGCCAGGAGTTGCGAGTAGTGGCGAGAACTCGACTGGGATGCCCACCAATTACGACTATGTCCAGCAGGTCGCTTTCGGCCCCAATTGAAGTAACGATTCTTTGCAGCTCTCCTGAATAGGTGAGCACCTCAGCCGCATAATTAATGCTATGAGCAATTACCTCCGCTCGCTGGTGTAGCTCACTCTGCAGTTGCCGCTGCGCGGGGTAGTAGATCGCCAATGACATGGCAAATGCGATTAAAGCGCCCGACCAAAGCAGTGGTAGAACTAACTTCCTCCGCAGTGGAGAATACTTGCTGTCCGCGGAGGGCTCCAACATGCGATCGCTCACTTCACGAAAGCATCAGAGACTAGATCCTGGGGCACATGATCAGAGGAGATCTGCCCGGTCCTCTTGAGCACGCCAGCTGTGGTTTTCATGAGCTGTAGTAGCTTGCCATTGGATCCGAAGTAGGGTGCTTGCTCCTGGGCAGTGAGCATTGTGATGCCCCCGTGCAGTGCAGCTTTAAATTCCTCCACCGATAGCCCCTCACGTCTTGCCATGATCCCGTATCCGTCCTCGGGATTTTCGGTGAGGTAATCTTGGGCTTGAGCGAATCCGCCAAGAAGTGCCGCCACTACCTGAGGTCGGCGTTGGATAGCTTCCGCATCGACTACCAGCACATCCACGACTTCACCTTTTATCTGCGCGGTTGAAAATACCACGGAAGCCCCAGGGAGGCTCAGTAGCCTGTTAGCCACCGGCGGATAGGTGACAGCGGCGTCGATATCTCCAGCGCGAAACGCCTCCTCAATACTTAACTGATCCATGGATAGGGCTGATATATCGCCCAAAGTTAACCCATTAGCCTCTAGGCCTCGCGCCAGGACGTACACTCCTAGTGAAGCAAGCTCCACCCCAATGCGCGCCCCTTTGAGCGCATTGCCGGACGAGATCCCCGCTCGCGCAATGATGGAGTCCGCTCCAGTAGAGTAATCGATTACTCGCACCACCTGTGGCTTACGCTTGGACTGATCTCTTATCTGTAGCAGCTCAATCAAGGTTGTGGCGAGGGCTTCAAGCTGACCTCTCTCATATGCGCGCCGCGCATCAGAAAGGGAGTTAAACTCAACAAGTCGAAGGTCCACCCCGCGCTCTTTGAAAAAGCCCTTCTCTTGAGCAAGGTACAAAAACTCATAGCCTGGCCAAAGGTTGACCCCCACCCGAAAAGGATGTGTCGGCTCAGGAGTGCAGCTAGTAGCTCCAAGTAAGATGCAAAGGATAAGGGTCAAACGCAGCGGAAGTTGCATAGGCTTATACTGTAGCACAAAGATAGCCAGGGCGATTGCCTAAACGAGGTTATAGGCGTTTTGCATCAGAGCAGCTGTGTAAAGGCCGGACAGGCAGAGATGTTTATCATTTTTACCTCATCTTGACCTGCCAGCAGAGGGTCCCTTCTTGAGTAGTTTGATCACAATACTGTTACTATCAGAGATGCTCCAAGGTGGAAAGTAAATCAGCGGTGCTTGGACTACGGCCCCCTCGATGGCGCAGCGGGATGCAATGCTCTCTAATATGCGCGCCTCAAGCACCTGCATATCACCAGCGGTGGCAGTCGGTGCGCAGAATCGCAGCACAGCTTCGGAATTTCCGCGGGCAAGACTGCCATGTACCCCCTTTAGCCCCTCGGAGCCAAAGTAGACGCCGCGCTTTGTGTTGGCAGCTAGGACTAGTTCGCCATCCGCGGAGCCGCTAGCGAGATGACCTAGCCAAGCGCTCGCCATATCCTAGCCGGCGCGCTCCCAATCAGGTTTAGTGTCTACGGTTAATGAGGGTGCCCCCTCTTGTCGTGTCCTGATGCAAGTTCAAGGGGGTCGTTAGCGCATGATCTCAATCAGCTGCTCGGTCTTAAACCGCACTTTCTTTAGGTTCTGATTGTTATCCGAGGCGCTGCGATATCCAAGTGCCACGGCTGCAACGGTAGCGAACTCAGAGCCTTCAAGCCCAAGGATCTTATCGTATTGCACTGGGTCAAGGCCTTCCATTGGGCAGGAGTCGATTCCTTTTAGCGCGGCGGTTTCAAGTAGGAATCCCATCGTGATGTAAGCCTGACGCTGCGCCCAAA
>JBILUF010000367.1:0-2916 GCA_044371155.1 Bdellovibrionota bacterium | reverse complement strand
TATCGAAAGCTACCAGGACCCTGCACACGCCAAACGGCTAGGAGTGCTAAAGACCTATAAGCTCTTTATCGGCGGCAAGTTTCCGCGCACCGAGTCAGGAAGGTACTATGAGGTGCGCTCGCCATCAGGAGATCTGCTTGCAAATGTCTGCCTTGCCTCGCGCAAAGACTTTAAGGCTGCCGTCGTCGCAGCACGCGAAGCATCCGAGAAATGGCACACGACCACGGCCTATAACCGAGGGCAGATTCTGTATCGCATGGCCGAGATGCTGGAGGGCAGGCGAGAGCAGTTTATCGCCGAGCTCTGCTCATTGGGACAAAGTCGAAAAGATGCGGTGACTGAGGTCAACGCATCAGTTGATAGGCTCGTCTACTATGCCGGCTGGTCTGATAAGTATGGGCAGATCTTTAGCAGTGTAAACCCCGTAAGCTCTAGCCACTTTAATTTCTCACTCCCTGAGCCCACCGGGGTAGTGGCAATCATCGCCCCCGAAGAGAGCCCACTGCTAGGACTTATCTCGGTCATCGCTCCGGCAATAGTAGGTGGCAACACTTGCGTAGTGCTGGCATCACACAGTAAGCCACTTGCCGCTGTCACCCTCACTGAGGTGCTTGGCACCTCTGATCTGCCAGGTGGAGTGGTAAATCTGCTCACCGGCACACGCAAAGAGCTCTTACCCCAATTCGCCTCACATATCGATGTAAACGCCCTGGTGTATTGCGGCGCTGATGCGGACGAAATTACAGAGGTACAGCAGAAAGCAGCGCTCAATATTAAACGGGTAGTGCTGCATGATCGCACCGATTGGAGCAGCGAAAAGGCACAGGGGCCTTACGAAATTATGCAGACCCAAGAGATCAAGACCACCTGGCATCCGATCGGCTTATAGTGCTCCCGCTCGGGGACCAAGATCCTCTAATGTTACTGTTTTATGGTGCGCGCAAGCGATGCGCGACGGCAGAATAGGGGGACTCCACTAGTGCGCGGCGCTATATATCCTTAGGCTGCTCAGGTGTTGGCTCAGCTGCCGCTGGCGGCGGCTCGGCGCTAGCCTCCGGAGCATTACCCGCTCCAGTAGCAGCACTAGCATCGGCAGCACTCACCTTAGTGCCCTCGGGAGTCGATGCGGCATTTCCCTCTCCTATCTTCACTCCGTAGCGCGCAGCGAGAATCTTCCACACTCGGTGGCTCGCGCCGGTATATCCATCAGCCGTAAGGTGCGGCAGTGATTTACGTAGAACAGTTTCAGGTATGCAGAGCTTTTCCACTGTTCGAGGCGGTGATTCAGCGGTTTGCTTACTCAGCGTTTCAAAATAACTCTCAAGCACCTGCGGATCAAAGGCTGTGTCGATTTCGATCCCCTCCATCCGAATAGCAGCGAGTTTTCTGGGCACACCACGGCGGATATCAGAAGCGGCTCTGTCGATCTCACGCAGCAGCTTATTGAGCCCCAGATCGACATCTTTTTTCCGACGCTTTACCTCCCGAGTATAGAACGAATCCTCTAGAACTTTGGTGAGATTTACCTTGTCCGCGTGGGTGCCCCTCCGGGAAATGACGGCGCGAAACCCCAGCGCGTTAATCGAAGCCGGGTCAAACCCTTCCGGGATCTCTTCCCTCACCTGCACAAACACACACTGCGCAGCATTCTTGACTGATTTTAGATCTTTAAAAAACGCCTCGGTATCGGCAGCAGGGAATTTCTCTGAAAGAAAGCACACCTGAAAGCTCTCTTCCGAATGCGACATCAACGCTTTACGAAGGGAGCTAGTGAAATCGACGAATGTAAATTTTAGCTCTGGCTCCAAGGCATGCACCAACCCCTTGGCTCCATCGGCGGTACCATCAATAACAAGCGCCGCTACATCCTGTATTTTCACCTAGTGCTATCCCTTAAAATTTCCACCCGCATAGGTAAATATCGGAATTATTTATCAAAAGGTTTAGCTTTGGGCGCGCCGATATGCCAAGACCACCTCGCTTTACCCCCCAGATCTACCCCATAAGCACCTGAAAACATTGAGAGGTATATCCGGGCCCCTTGGAAGAATAGAAGGCACTTTTGAGGCCGTCCCAAGCCGCAACCTCCCCCGTTTTAGCGGGGGGAGCTTTTGCCCTAGACCGAGATTCCACACCTAATCTGAATGCCCCGCGCTCACTGCGGCGCTTTCATCCGCTGCCGCTCCAGCATTCTTTTGCTCCACTGCACTGTCCACTGCACCGTCCACTACACTGCCCACCATTCCTTTGCACTCAGCAGCAGAGCGCGACACCGCCGCCCCATGTTGGTACACAAGGGTTGCCCCCAGATGACCTGTGTAGCCAAGCGCAGCCGCCCCCGCCAGCGCTAGCGTCGTTATCAGTCCCGACACCACAGGCGAGCCCAGCATCTTCCAGCGAAGCAGCGCGAAAGCAGACACGACACTAAATATCCACGCCACACGCAGCGCCCATTCCGCATGCAACTCAAGCGCAGAGGCATCACACAACGTGCGCTCGACTATCTCCTCAGCTTCCTCCCCTGACCACACCGCAGCCCAGGCCATGCCAGTGCCCAGCACCAGTAGCAGTAAAGAAGCACCCCGGATAAAGCTACGCACATTTGATGACAGGAACACGCCCAAAAGCTCCAGTAGCGCTGCCACTATCAAAAGCGCGATCGGAAAATGCGCGAGCATCGGATGCAAAAGTTCAATTCGCCACATATCGCTAGATCCCACAGGCACACCACACCGACACCCCATAATTGTCCAAAATATCACCACCACCACGGCATGACCCACCACAGCCCGGCAACAGCCCCGTACGATTCTACCCAATGCGCCAACATGCAGCGACCGCCCAGCAGCACTAGGATTCCCGGGCTAACTTGCCCCAGCACCGCCATCAGAGCGGCGGCGGCCAGGAAAGGGGGGG
>JBILUF010000368.1:0-2916 GCA_044371155.1 Bdellovibrionota bacterium | reverse complement strand
TTGAACGGAGAACGGTAGCGTCTGATACATATCTTCAATTGCTTCGATGACCGCTGCGGCTCCCTTGTGCCATACGGGGCGGATTTCAGTCCACTGCGTGCAGATATCAGTTGCGGTGAGGGTCCATACGAACTGCCCCGACAAATCTCCTCCACAATGCGCGACAGTATCTCCTTCGAGAAATCCAGGGATATTCACATCCCACACCGTAGTCCGAATCGGGATCTCACTTCGTAGGAGCGAGCCAGGCTTTGTTCCGCATCGACCGCGACCAAGGTGCTTGTACGGTTTTAGGACTCTGTCGATTGATGCTGCGCTGATTGAGAGAAGTCGTGTGCGAATATCATGTCGAAACACCCCCTCAACTGCCTCATACGCAGGGAGCCATATCGGCATCGCCTTCTTGAGGTTCTTGCTGCACATGTTCTGTTTCTCGCCAAACTGCTTTCAGCGCAGCCTTAAAGCCGGGATCCTGGTATCGGCTCCTTACCCCCGGCTTCTTCCGCTTCTTTGGCTTCTGTGCCATTAGTCGCCGTAATTCCCCGGACATTAGTCGGATAGCGCTCTTGCGGTGGTATCCATGGACAAGGCACAGGCTCGTAAGTATCTGATCTTTGGTGCCTCTGTTCCCGTTTAAATACTTAATTCGAAGCTCTTTCAGGTTCGCTATTTCACTCATGTTCTCAACCCCTTACATAGGTTCGGTAACATGTGTTTTGAGTCATCGATTCATCAAACAGCTTCTCTTCGGTAACATTTAATTTGAGGCACTACGAATGCTACTCCAGCGCCTCGAATGCCCATAACTCGATATATAGGCCTTTGATTCATGGTGATTGGCAGTATCTACCGAAAGAGCTGGATGCTGTTTTGAGGTTCTTAGAATGGATAAAAAAATCCAGGCGACTACAGTTGAGCGACCCGCTCCCAAGGTGGCTGAGTCAGCCATCGCCTCAAGCGGCGTAGATCGTAGGGATGTGCAACAGCAGAACAGTGCTGCATCGATCCTTGAAACCCCAACCAACCAAGCGGCGATTCAACCAGAGATTAAACTAGAGAATCCAACTCAGGCGCAGCGAGCGGAGATTTTGCATGCTTTAGCACCAGAGGTTTTGGCCGCAGTTGGGCTTTCGCAGCAAGAATCGAATCCGAAGAACTTAAACCTGCTTCTTCTTTGTGCCGATCAAGAGATGCGAAGTGCATTGCGGTCGAAGGTGGTTGAGTCAGCGCAGGCAGATGCGGCCACGCTGGAGGAAAGATACGGCATTACTGCTGCGGATAAAGCCATGGGTAATGCACTCGGGCTGGGTGTATACGGCGCGCTCCTGTATGTGCAGTGTGGTAGGAATCTCGAAGAGGCCAAGCGCATAGCGGAGCTCTTTGATCGGCCATTACCGCCACAAGCGATGGAGGTGTATCTCACCCTCAAAGCGCAACAGGAAGGAGGCCCTGATGGAGGAGTAGCAGATAAACTTCAGAATCTGCGTGAGCAGCTCGATGTGGTGCTAAACCAAAAGGGCGGTGTTGAGCGCAATATCGCGAGCGGAGAGAAAAAGCTCGAGGAGTACTCCTCATGGATTAAGCCTTGGAATTGGGGGCTCGAGGATGACATAAAGGCCGGACTCGAGAACGATAAGAAGCTGCTTGAAGAGTATAAAGTCAAAGAGGTTGAGCTAAAGACTCAGATTGAGAAGCTCACCGCCCAGCACGAGCAGCTTCAGATCCAAGACCAAAAGGTACGGCAGCTTGCCCTGCGGGGTCAGATGCAAGAGGCGATGAACCTTGCAGTTGAGAATGAAAAATCTCATCTGGCGCTTATCGCTGCTATCGACACAGCGCGCGGGCAGGCGCATCCTGATTTTAGCCGTTGGATGCAAGAAAACGAGAACGTTCGAAAAGGACTTCAAGAGACGATTGATAATCTGGGGACGGCAATCACCGTGACGAAGTATACCCAAACGGCTATCAACGTCGCTGCTGGTGCTACTGTGATGGTCGTGACCGGTGGCACGATTGGAGTCTTCGCGGTGGGTGGCTATGTGTTGTTGGCTAATGTCCCCGCGTTAGCAGTCAAGGGATATACCCATTACCAAGATGGCGAACGCGGATTGGATCTGGCTTTGGGTATCGGTAAAGATACTCTACAGGTGTTTGCCGAGGCCGCAGGTGGTGCCGCGGGTGCTAGTCTTGTGATGCGACTTGTACTTGGTAACTCTTGGTGGGTGGTTCCTCAGGGTGGAGGAGTCGCTCTGCCCGGCCAATGGGGTGGAGCAACACAGTTCATTAAGTTAACTGGCGCCGATGCGGTACCGATTCAACTTGTAACCCATCGAATCCTTCCCGCAATCCTAGGAGGAGGCCTCGCAGTTGCAGAGGGTACTTATCGTTCAACGAGCAGCGGTACCCGAGAGAAAGAGGAGTCAGCGCAACCTACCCCAGAGGAGCTAGCGCGTCTCTGGGCGCTACAGCGTCAGCCAGCAATTATTGACCAGCAAGAGCGCGGACGTGAGAACCGGCCTATAGAGCACCCGCAAGCTCCAGCTGCACCTGCAGCGCAGTTAGAGGGAATGCCACCACAGCTTCAGCACGTTCCACAGCAGACGCAACCTGATATCCCGCAGCAAGCGATAGTGGCCGCACGTGGAGTCGAGCCGTCACAGCATCATAGCCAACCTAGTCATGCGCATGGCGCCAGCGCACCGCAAGGCCCATCTGTAGATAAGCCATCTGATGCACCGCAAGCGCCAAGAGCCGAAGCTGCTTTGTCATCAGCCCCTCCACCGGGCTTTCCCGATGGTCGACCACCGGAGCTACCGCCAGCGGCGATAGGTGCTGTAGACAGCAATACCCAGCCTCCTAGCCCGCCAGATAATAGGCCTATGATCCCACCAATCGCTCCGCCCACCGATGTTGCGC
>JBILUF010000366.1:0-2924 GCA_044371155.1 Bdellovibrionota bacterium | reverse complement strand
GCTATTCTCTCACCATTCAGACCTCACGGCCGGTGGCGCGGTTTTAAGCACCGCTACCATTGGAAATTCGGTTGGCCACTCGGAGGATGAGAAGCGGCATCTTGAAAACATGAGAGATTCTCACTCATTTGTGCGTGCTGCAGCGTGTCGGGCAATGGCGGCTAGCACCAACCCTGAGGTCACCGAGAGAATAAGGACTCTTTTGCTTACCGATCCTGACTTAGATGTTCGGGCCGGCGCTGCATATGCTCTGGGCGCAAGCAAAGAGTTAAGCGCCGTTACCACTCTGATAGAGGCGTATCAGTACAAGCGCTCAGTCCTGCCAGAGAGCACTGGCGTCCGCCCCCTAAACGAGGAGATTCAAAAGTCTCTTACTAAACTTGGGGCCAAGGTTGGTGAGCCCGCGATAGGTGTGATTTGGGCTGCATGGGAGAAAGACCCCATAAGGCTTAGCTGGCTGTTTAGAGTGCTCCGAGAAATCGGCGCGCCGGTAGAGCAGGATCTTCTAAGAGCCTTGAATCATAAGGAGCCACGGGTGCGTGCTGGCGCTCTCACCGGGATATCTCTTTTAGGTAGAACAGAGACCCCTGTGATTATCGCAGCCGTCAAAGGGCTATTATCGGATAATGATCCATCGGTGAAGAGTGCAGCACTCTCATTCTTGTTTAGTTATCGCGCCGCAGAGGAGATACCTCTGTTTAAGGAGGTTCTTACTGATAGGAATTCTCGGGATCCTCATTGGCAAGGAGCAGCGCTGGCGCTGGGTCAGAATAGCCGTGATAAGGCCTTTGAGGTCCTATCAGATGCGCTGACTCATCAAGATCCAGAGATCCGATTGCGAGCGGTCTTTGGGCTGCGGCTTCGTGAGGAGCGCAAGACTTTGAATCTTCTAAAGAAGCGAATGCCGATACTCGGAATTTTTGGCGGTGAGAATGATCCTAAAGTTCGTTCTGAGCTGCAACGGGTTATAAATGGGCTTACAAAGAAAAGGGCATTGGCATAGGGAGGCGAAACCCAGCCGGTAGCGCCGTAGCAAGCCCTGCGCTATCCTCGGAATCTATGGCAATCCCTCCATTACCACCCGGCGCCACTGGCTGGGTGCTCTACGATAATGACTGCGGCATCTGCCGCTGGCTCGCTAGGCGGGCGGAGGGGATGGTCTCGCGCCGTGGGTTTGTCTTAGCTCCGCTACAAGAGGAGTGGGTTGCTGCGGAGCTAGGATTGCCCTCATCTGAGGCGGCCAAAGACTTTAGGCTCATCTATACCGATGGCCGACGGTTAGTCGGCGCAGATGTGTACCGGGAGATCTTTAAGCGCGGCCTTTGCACCTGGCCGATCTATCTTCTCTCGGTTATCCCCGGGTGCGCTCAGATTTTTGACTGGACCTACGCAACCTTTCGCGATAATCGGGGGCGCTTTTCGAAGACGTGCGGCCTCGATTAGTCGCATCCTACGGCCTATTTCATTCCGTGCGCTTTTTTTCAAGCTCTCCCCAACGCGCGTACAATCGCTCCACCTCGCCTTGAGCGGCAGAAAGCTCATCGCAGAGCTGACTCAGCTTTGTGACATCCGCGGCGCAGGCTGGGTCGTTAAGAGACGCTTCAATCTCAGCCTGGCGCTTTTCGGCTTTCTCGATCTTTTTTTCCATACCGCTTAGCTCATGCTGCTCGGTAAACGAGAGGCCGGAGCGTTTTCGCGGGCTGGTGTCAGAGGATTGCGGGGCGCGCTTTGCAGACTCTTTTTCTTGCGGGGTTCTGGCCTCGCGTGCCATCTCCCATTGAAGATAACTTGCGAACACCTCTGAGATACCATCCCCTGAGAGGCCCACCACCTGGGTTGCAACGCGGTCGAGCAGGTAGCGATCATGAGTGACAAGCACTACTGCCCCAGGAAACTCATCGATACTCTCCTCAAGCACCTCGAGAGTTGCGATATCGAGGTCGTTGGTTGGCTCATCAAGTATCAGTATATCGGCCGGAGTGCGCATCAGGCGCGATATCAGCACGCGGGCCTGTTCGCCACCAGAGAGCTTCTTAATCGGAAGGGTCATCTGCTCAGGCTTAAACAAAAACCGCTTGCCCCAAGCCACGGCAGTGTACTCGACCCCGTTCCAGACAAACGACTTGGCATCGCCTATCAGCGCTTCTTCGAGTGACTGCTCTGGATTCAGTGAGGTGCGAGCCTGATCAAACACAGCGATCCTAAGGTTGGACGCTCGTAGCACCTGCCCTCCATCGGGGGGAATTTCGCCCAGGATTATCTTAATAAGGGATGACTTTCCGCTGCCATTCGGGCCAACAATTCCAAGGCGCGCTCCGGGCGATAGCAGGAACGAGAGATTCGAGCCTAGTGTTCTGTCGCCCCGCGAGAACCGCAGATCCTCTGCCTTCAAAAGCTCTTTGGATTTTTTTGCGCCAGCCAGGAACTCAAGCCGTGGCTTCCGTGTGGCAAGATCAATCGATTTTAGCTCGGTGATAAGCCGGTTAGCCTCATCGGTGCGATGCTTGGATTTGGTGGTGCGCGCCTTCGCTCCTTGGCGTAGCCACTCAACCTCGCGACGAACTTTGTTGGCGAGAGACTCCTGCTGCTGCTGACGCTGAGCATAGTATTCGGCCCGCCTAGAGATGAATTCGCTATAGTTGCCGTTGACTGAGAGAAATCCGCCTGGGTACCGTCGATCGAGCTCAATCACCCGCTTGGCCGAGCTTTCGAGAAAATACCGGTCGTGGCTTATGAATGCGACAGAGCAGCGCAGCGACTGAAGCAGCTCCTCAAGCCATTCGATCCCATCGATATCAAGATGGTTCGTGGGTTCATCAAGCAGCAAAAGCTCAGGCTCGCGCACCAGCCCGCGCGCGATTGCAACCCGCTTGCGCCATCCGCCCGAGAGACGCTCTACCGGAATATCTCCGTCAACAAATCCA
>JBILUF010000414.1:0-2934 GCA_044371155.1 Bdellovibrionota bacterium | reverse complement strand
TTGGGTCGCCTTCGAGGTTCGATCCGCGCCCAATGCAAAAACTGCGTTCCGACAAATTGGCGGCTGCTGGCTCAGTGGCGAATCCAACGCGATGAGCTTCAGGCCCAGCTCGATAGCGATGACGATACCTGCCCATGCTGAAGGAGCCGCCTGCGGCCGCGTTTGGCGATGCCATGATTCTGTGGCTGCGCAATCGTCAGGCAGCTGGGCAATCTCTGGTCTATGGTGATGTCTGTCTAGAGAATCGTGACTATGCAATGGCCATCAAGCGGGAGTTTTGCAGCTGGGCTAAGGCGCTGAAGGCGATGGGTTGACTCTAAGATGTGGGAGGTGGAGGCGGTGATTGAATGCAACTTGTTGGTTGTGAGAAACTCCTATAAATGGGATTGGTTGCATTTTGCTTTGCTTTTTCCAAGTTCTTGATTTTCATGTGCATGCAAACCTCTCATTTTAAGAAGGTTCGTATTCAGGGTTGGTCAGGGGAGGGGGAGCCCAGACAACATACTTCGAGATACTTCGAGATACTTCGAGAAAATGCAATAAGACTACCACCCATAAGGGTCGTTTCTGGGCCCGTAGCGGCTGACTTCCCAGGTTTTTGAAAGAATCTGCCGATTTTTCTGGACGAATCGGTTGGTTCTCTCGCTTAGGTAGGTTGAGACGAATTCATTTGTTTCTTGCTTCTCAGCCTTGTACTTTAAGACTTTTAATTTAGTGATGGATGACTTACTATGATCAAAACCTGCCGTGCCTTCGCACTAGTAGGAATACTGTGTGCACTGACGACAGCTGCAACTCCCCTGCATGGGGAGACCTATGTATTTTCCGGAGATGAGTTAGGAGAAGGTCAGTGGTATTGGGCGGGCAATTGGAATCCGACCGGAATTCCCGTGGGTATAGAAGACAATGTCATTTTCAGTCAGGATTACAACGAAGTATTACTTGAGCATGTTTTCGACACTAGTGTAAATACAATTCAAATTGGTCCACCACTCTCTCTGCCTTCGGCTACCTTTACAAGCATTTCCGCAAAGAGTGAT
Organism: Bdellovibrionota bacterium; assembly: GCA_044371155.1. Lineage (GTDB taxonomy): Bacteria > Bdellovibrionota_C > UBA2361 > UBA2361 > UBA2361 > CAZTER01. The sequence continues at coordinate 1,894 of JBILUF010000414.1, read as the reverse complement.
CTATTTACCTACAATAGCGTGATCGTCAATGGTGATCTATGGGTTCGCCGAGGCTTTCTAAGTCCTACTGCAAATCAAGCCCCGCGCGGAAGAGTTGTTTTTGGGACCGATGGCGATCCTGAATCAGATGACGATCGTGAATCATGGGTAATCGTCGCAAATCAAGGGTCACTACTTGTTGGCAATTTTTCAACACCCAGGGATGTCGACTTGTTTGGAGAAGGAGGCGCTGCCCAGATACTCGGAGTTCCACAAAGACTTGCAGTGGTCTCGACGATGTCGCTGGAAGGAAGAAAGGATTTGGGATTTCGCCCGACGGCCGATCTTACTGCTGCGCACTTGACCATCAATTCAATTCGAAGCGCCAATGGTGACGTCACGCTTTCCTCCGATACGCGGCGTTTAAGTGATGACGAGCTGTTGGCAGGAGGGCATTTTTCTAAATCAATACGCGTTGGCGACATCATCGCAACCGACTCAACAATTCAGCTCAAGTCGGGTTTTTTCCTCGAACGGCGTGATTATCCACTTCAGGACCTTCTGCTGATGACGCCGTTGTCCACAGGTCATATTACGCTGCGTGACTCGACGATGACAATCAGCAATGCTACACCCGGGGAAACGGATCCCCAACCGATACCACTCGATGCGACCGTCGGAGCGATCGAACTTCACAACTCTCAATTCGTAGCCAATCGCGACACAATCGCCGGAGCGATCGAACTGCATGACTCTGAATTCGTAGCCAACCGCGGCCTGCTAACGACGTCGATAACTCTGCGCGGAGGATCGCGATTCAGCGCCGATTCCGTGTTTACGGACACGGTTGATGCCAGTGAGGGCTCAGAACTCGAAATACAAGAAGGCGCGGGAGTCGAATTGTCGCTCGCTTCGTCCCATGCGATTGTTGATTCGGCGGAATTTAATACTGTGCGCGTCAATGCCGGATCAGTTTTCACGTCCCTCGGTCAAAACGAGTTTGGCTCCGTCACAGTTCGAGGCGATAGATCCGTTTGGGAAGCTTCAATGTTATCGGTTGGCGAATCCGAATTCCCTGCGACTCTTGTCGGGGAGGTGACGGTCTTAGATGGTGGTCTGGTTAGTTTCGAAAGTGGCAAGATTGGCACTCAATCCGATGGTGGTGGAGTTGTTACCATCAAGGGCCACGGTAGCCAGGGCCGTTCCGAGATGATTCAGACCTCAGACGAACTGTTTTTTGTCGGTGCTGGCGGTACGGGCTACCTCACCATCGATGATGGAGCTCGCCTGAAAACCATGGGCGGTACGGTACTTGGCAACGATGGCCAAGGTACTGTCGAGGTCAAAGGAGCAAGTGGCGGGTACCGTTCAACATGGCTTAACAGTGGCGTGCTCGATATCACTGGTGGTAGCCTTGCCATTGAAAATGGAGGTCTTGTTAGCACTGGTGGCAGTAACCTCATTGGAGCTCTTGGTGGTCATGGACTGGTTGAAGTAAATGGAGTTTTCGGCGAGTTCCGATCTACCTTGGAAGGTTCAGAAGTAATCATAGGTGGTGGCGTTGATACAGGCGGCTCAGGCAGCCTTTCTGTGGACAGCGGTGGCCTTGTCAATAGTTTTGGACGCAGTGGAATCGATGGGTTGGGACAAACAAGTGCGACTGTGAGGGGAGCAGTCGGCGAATACGCTTCCACTTGGAACAATGCTGGATTGCTTACAGTTGGCGAGTCGGCGATGGGTACTTTAAGTATCGAAAATGGTGGCCTTGTCCAAAATCAAAGCTCAGCTATTGGGGATTTGAACGACAGTAATGGAACTGTCGAAGTGAAAGGCGTTACCGGAAACCAACGAGCAACTTGGAACAATAGCTTGAATAACGTAGGTGGCCAGTTAACGGTGGGAAACGCGGGAATTG
>JBILUF010000364.1:0-2938 GCA_044371155.1 Bdellovibrionota bacterium | reverse complement strand
CCCCATAAGATAGATCCCAAGTGCGGTGAGAATAGTATTGAGTGTTGCTATGCCTAGCTGACACTGCAGTGCTCGACCCATCACACTTCCTAGTTGATGGAGATCGTCTGCTACTTCATCGTAGATGAATCCCACGGAGGTGCCTTTCAGCGAGCGGATGTTCGCTGAAAGTTTAGGTAGATCAAGAACGATAAGAAACGAGAACAACAGAGAGAGCAGGAAGGCCGAGCCTATCGCCAGGAGTCGCTCGCCAAGATTGGTCAACCCAGCCACGATGTCACGAATCTCGATGGTTCCCTCGGCGCTCTCGCTGAGGCCAGCGATGCTCTGGAATAGGGTCGCTGAGGGGGAGGTGTGCATGGACCACACCGCTGGGTTATCTCGAAGCTGGCTGATGCCCGGGGATGCCTTCTCGAGTAACGGGTATCGCACACTCAGTCCAACGATCTCCCGGTCGAGGGCTTGTAGATACTTTGTATATTGATTCGCAAAGAGCTGTGCCTCATCTCGCACTCGAGGTGCCAAAAATGCCCCGATGGCTACCAACACAGCCAGGGCGCCCGACGCAACGAGCCAGACGCGAACCGTTCTATTCGAGATCCGCGATCCCAGATGATTCACCAGACGGCTTTGAATGTAGCCGAAGACAAAGGTCAGAAAGATCAGCAGCAGAAATGGCCGGAGCAGGGCCAGAATTGCAAACAGACCACCCCACACCATCAGGCGGGTTAGAATCGGTACGAATCTATTCCAGGGCGGGGGGAATGAATGTGCGTGGGAGGGAGTCATTGGGCCTATCTATCCTACCCGGTGTACGATTCGCAATCCATCGACCCGGGAATAGGGCTTCTCCTGGCGTTTCTCCCGCCAAAAGCTCTCTCAGACACCGCGCGCTGTGTTCGCAGCAGGCCGCAGCGTTGAGCGCAGTGCTTCATCCCCTGTGATTTCAGTGGTGTAGGGGGTATTGCCGCTGCTAATTGCAGGCAAAACTCCAGAGTGCAGATGCGCACAACGCTGGGTCAAGAGCGAGGAGTTGCTGTTATAGCCGTATGCCTCTCTAATCCCGCATAGTTTGGGGCTCCAGCGGCGCGATGATCCTAGCGCGATCATCGCGGGGGCTCTCGCGTGATGAATACAGGCAAAAAAGGGGTGGCTACCCCAGGAGGCTTGTGATGGCGACTCCTACTGAGTTTGACACTGGATATCTAATACTGAGGCCTGCATGATAGGACTGTCCCATGGTGTTTTCACCATAATCTGCTGTTGTCGCTTGTGTTCACTACCGTCAAAAAGATGGACTACACGACCAATCAAGTCCAGGGGCAGTCGCAAAGTGCGCAGCGCCAGCAGCTTTAGCGGAGTGCCGCCCTCATCAAACGACTTGCGGTAAAAGCGTAGGGCCTCCAGCTCAGCATAGTCGATTGGAATCGGGGTGTAGTGTCCGGTGGGTAGGAACTGATCGGCAATACCGGTGAAGAGAATGCTGGAGTAGTGTCCGGCCATAAAGACGATCGTCTCTGGATCGCCTAGTTCGCGGCGCAGGTCAAAGCCGGTCTCGATTGGAACGGTCTTGTCAAATGCCGCCAGCATCAAAAGGGAATTTCTGCCATCAATGAATCGAGCTAGATACTTCGGGTCGGTTTTGATCCGTTCACGCAGGTAATCATAGAGCTCTGCTTCGCTCATGTTTTTCCTCTGCATCATGGTGTTAACAAACTTCCGTACACGCGACTGGTCGGTGGTGCTGAATAGTTTCACAAGATCCGCGCCGCCTAGAACCATCACGTTATACTTTAGCCGCTCGTCCACTCCCGCAGTCATCGCCACATTAATGGCGCCACGACTGATGCCGAAGGTGCCGAATTTACTCTTGCCGAGATGGCTTTCAAAGAAATCAATCGCCATTCGATCTCGTACTACGTTCTGACGCATCACCTCCTCGATGCGGTCGAAATTCTCCTCTTTTTTAAACTCCTCGTTGCGAGCAACGATCCCGACATCAATTCCATGACGCACGAAGTATTCAGCGAAGTAGTTCTCAATGAGGTTTTTCTTCCCACCAAGTACAGGGAAGACAAATATTATTGAGTCGGTTTTTTTGCCGCGTTGTTGGTAGTAGTCGACGGCGAAGGGGCCGTGGGTGCTCTGTACGGTATAACGGTGTAGCACATACTGATCGGTCTCTCGCCGAATCTCATCGGTGAAGCCAGCGCTGAACTGATCTCGCGCGTAGTAGTCATCGAGTCCCAGTGGGCGCGATATTGGGCCCTGATAGGCAAGGCTTTGGGGCAGGGAGTAGCACCCCGCAAGAACCCCGCACCCTAGCAGAAGCAATAGGAGGGGAGTTTTCATCACCAGCTGCCGCCACAGGGCGAGCATACAAAAACCTTTTGGGGGAGACCCCTTCTAAATCCAAGCTTCACTAGTGAAGGAGCAAAGAGCTAGCTCAATCACAAACCCTATCTCTAGTATCCTCCCGTTTTTCAGGAACAGCCAAACGGAATTCCTGGGCTGCGAATCACGATTCTAAGCATGGGGCGGCCCAGCCCTTCATCCTAGTTCCGGGTCAGAGCCAATACAGCCAAAAGACCCCCTCAGCCGTCGTATAATTGGGGGCGGCTCTCTCCCTTACCCCCTGGTGTCGTGGGTGAGTGTCTGTGTTTATTAGCTTTCAGGGCGAAGGAGGCTAGTACTCATAGACAAAGTGTCTAGTGAAATCAGCCGGTTAGCTCCTAGGAGACGCGCCTTGTGGCGGTGTTGAATCTGGCCTGGAGTGTGCCCTCCATGGCACCCCCTTTTTTCTGACTTTAGCGCGCAACTCTTGGGCCATTTCGTCGATTAGTAAGTGGGAGCGGAGTAAGAGGAGTTACTCCCACCACCTGCTTTAGATATGGCGGGTGCTTGGACCGCCACGGACGGCAACGGCGCAGAGCGACTC
>JBILUF010000365.1:0-2938 GCA_044371155.1 Bdellovibrionota bacterium | reverse complement strand
CTTTATCAAGATCCTCTGCCGATGCGATGTTTAAAAGCCTTGCCTCGACTGCCTCGTTAATCAGCATTGCCACAATCCGGTCAACAATCTGCGTCCCAAGTGCCTTATCCTTGGTGGGCTCCGAAACAGTGGGGGATTCACCGTAGGTGTAGTACCCCTTATCTGTTTTGCGGCCTAAAAGGTTGGCCTCAACCATTCGCTTTTGCGTAATCGAGGGCCGATAGCGTGGGTCGTAGTAAAACGCCTCAAAGATAGTCTCGGTTACTTTGTAGTTAATGTCATTTCCGATAAGGTCCATCAGCTCAAACGGTCCCATGCGAAATCCGCCTAGCTCACGCATCGCCCAGTCGATGCTGGGGATATCGGCGATTCCTTCCTCGAGGATCCGTAGCGCTTCGCCGTAAAACGGCCGAGCCACACGGTTGACGATAAAGCCCGGGGTATCTTTGGCCAGCACCGGCTTTTTGCCCCACTGAGTGATGTACTCCCGTGCTGCCTCCGTGGCCGATGCATCGGTGCACATTCCTGGGATTATCTCCACCAGAGCCATAAGGGGCACTGGGTTAAAAAAGTGCATGCCCACCACACGCCCAGGATGCTTGCAGCCCGCGGCGATAGCGGTGATAGAGAGCGAAGAGGTATTGGAGGCGAGCAGAGTGTCGGCGGACACGGTTGCTTCGAGCTCGCTAAAGAGCTGCTGCTTTACCGCCAGGTCCTCGATGACGGCTTCGATCACCAGCGGGCATTTGGCGAACACCTTAAAGTCATCATCGACATGCTTAATGCGGTTACGAATCAAGATAGCGGTGCGAGCATCAATCCGTTTTTTCTCCACCTCTTTTTGAATCATCCGCTCCATGTAGGCATGCGAGCGACGCAGCGCCTCGGCGTTGGTGTCAAACAGCAACACCTCATGCCCCTGTGCCGCCAGGAGCTGGGCGATGCCGGTGCCCATCGTCCCAGCGCCTAAGACCCCAATCGTTGCTCCGTTAGAAAGTGCCATGGTCGCTGTCCTCTACGTGATTACCGTCCCTCAAATCGAGCCGGTCGTTTCTCTAAAAATGCTTTCACCCCTTCGGAGTAGTCGAGGCTGGTGCCGCAGGCGCGTTGGGCTGCGGCCTCCTCCAAAAGCTGCTGGGGAAGGGAGTTGGCTAGGCTTGCATGGAGCAGTTTTTTGGTGGCTCCGATTGCTTTTGTCGGAAGAGTCGCCAGGCGCGTAGCCAGCGCCGACACCGTTTGCTCGAATGCACCGGGCTCGACGGCTTTATAGATGAGCCCCATCGCGGCCGCATCAGCGGCAGGTAACTTTTCTCCAAGCATCGTAAGAGCGCTGGCGCGCGCAAGCCCCACCAGCCGCGGCAGGAAAAAGGTTCCGCCAGTGTCGGGGATAAGACCGACATGTACGAAGGATTGGATAAATGAGGCCTCAGTCGATGCCACCACAAAGTCACACGCCAGGGCCAGGTTCGCTCCGGCTCCCGCTGCCACGCCATGCACCGCGGCAACCACCGGTTTTTCTATCCCCGTGATCGCATCTACTAACGGGTTGCAGCAGCTTTTTACAATGGCGCTAAGGTCCGGAGTGTTAATTGAGGCTAGGTCCTGCCCCGCGCAAAACGCCTTCCCAGCACCGCGCAGCACCACGCAGCGCACCTCTGGATTGGTGGCTGCCGCCTTCAGTGCTGCCACCAAAGTGCTGCAGAGCTCATCGGTCATAGAATTTAACTTTGCTGGGCGGTGCAAAGTAAGGGTAAGTACCTGTGATTCAAGGTGGGAAAGAATTGTAGTTTCTTCGCTCATGGGCGCTGTCCAAAAGCTTCAGACATTAGGAGGCTACCCTACAGCGGATTAGGCCAGAAATTCAATCTTAAGCGCTGGAAAATACTGCTTATAGCGTTCTCCAGAAGTCCGTGGCGAAATAGTGGGGTGTGGAGAACGCCATAGATTCACGGAGGCGAATCAAAACAACAACCTATAGAGATGTACGGCAAAAGCCTTGCCAGTGTAACTGGCACGGACTTTTGCCCATCACTATAGTTATGGGGATTTGAGGCTGGATTGGCTGCGGTGGCTCAATAATCGTTGAGTAATGAACTTTCCGATGAGGGCGAACGTCGAGATAGTTACATCTGTGAGACCTTTTGCCTTGCGAAGGAAGCCGGTCATTGTTTCGACAAACAACGCAACATCCACGCAGTGGGGTGTCTCAGAAACAAAGTGAGCCGCGTGAAGGTAACCCGCATGCTGCGCTCTGATGCAAAGCGTGAATTATCTTTGTTTCGCTCCTATAGAAAATACACTTGTGTTTTTTTCACCCTGGATTATTATACACACGTATGCAGCGCTATCTCAAAAAGCACATCGTCGATGATCTCAACCGAAAGATGGTGTTCCTGGGCGGGCCTCGTCAGGTCGGCAAAACAACACTTGCGCGCTCCTTACTGGCAGCAAAAGAGAACTACCTCAATTGGGATGACGATAACGGTAGAAGCCGCATCCTCGACAAGGAGATTCCCACTAGTGGCTTGGTCGTTTTTGACGAACTGCACAAGTTTCGACAGTGGCGAAGGTATCTCAAAGGAGTTTATGACACCAAGGATCCGTCATTAAAAATCTTAGTCACTGGTAGTGCGCGCCTCGATCTGTATCGGTACGGAGGTGATTCGCTGCAGGGGCGCTATCACTACTGGCGATTGCATCCGCTAACAGTTAAGGAGCTGGGGCTGAGCAGTCAGCGCGATTTTGAGACCCTCGTTCACCTTGGTGGGTTTCCAGAGCCCTTTTTTAGTGGCTCGGCGCGCGAGGCTCGGCGCTGGTCACGGGAAAATAGAGCGCGCATCGTGCGAGATGACGTAAGTTCAATTGAGCAGATCAAAGACCTGGGTTCCCTGGAGCTATTGCTCGGGCACATCCCCGCAACAGTTGGCAGCCCGCTATC
>JBILUF010000362.1:0-2944 GCA_044371155.1 Bdellovibrionota bacterium | reverse complement strand
CCAGCCCAGTGCACCCAGCCCCAGCAGAGTCGTATTTCAATTTCTTATTTTCTGTCATCTCGTTCTTTATCCGTGTAGGCGGACAAATCCGACAGAGACTGCTATTGCCCGAGCATACTTCTTGGTGAGTGCTGCACGCTTTGTGGTGTAGAAGTCTTCGCTACTGCCGCACATGCCGACGGTGCTGCTGGGCTGCCCGCAGTGAAGCGGCCGCGCTGCTGGCCCGCACTGGATTAATCTCTATTCCCCCACGTCGGGTGAAGTTGCAGGTAACGGTCAGTTCGCTGGGTCGGCACACTCGTGTGAGGTCGTGGAAAATCTGCTCGCAGCAATGCTCATGAAAGCCCGCGGCGTTCCTAAACGAGCACAGATACTGCAGCAGGCTCTGCTCGACTATCTTTGACCCGGTATAGCAGATCTCAACTGAAGCAAAATCAGGTTGAGCGGTTACGGGGCACAGAGAGCGAAAGAGGTTAGAAAAAAGAGTTTCAGATCGCTTTTCGTCCGTGCAGCGAAGCAGGTTGTGTGATGGAACCATATCTGGTGTGGTGGCCGCGATATACCCATCGATACATCGGCCGAACGGTGTGCCAATCGTGGTTGCAAATGCAGCGTCCAGTGGAAAGACTTGGAAGGTCAGATCCTTTGACTCAAGGAGTGTGGAGAGCTCTTGCATAACCCGGGCTGCCAGGGATTCCGCACAGTCGATCCGTTCAAAAGAGAATGAGCCGAGATACAGCTTTAAACTCTTGGATTCAACGATATACCGTGAGTCAGCAGATACCATAAGCTCCGCAATTCCTGCCTGTGGAGTCCCGTTGGTATCGAGCCAGCTTAGCTCGTAGCAGATCCAACGATCGAAGCCGTGAAACTGGGTGCCACCTAGGTCCGACCGATTGCGGAGTACCCGATACAGCACCTCTGGGCAGTATTGAGCGGGAAATTCTGATTTCTTGCCAAGTGGATTTTCCATACGGGTGTCTCTGCGAAACAGGGAGTGCGCTTATCTTGTTGTTGTGGGGATGGCTGGGGGTGGAGCGCTGTTGAGGGCGTCGATTGCCACCTGGGTCAACCGACTCTTGTTCCGCGCTAGGTAGGCGGGCACAACGATGATATCCCCTACAGAGATTGTGCCGGGGTCTTTAATCCCGTTGATACGAGCGAGCCGGCCAGCGTTGCTTCTATCAAAGGTGTACCACCGCGCAATAAGGGTCAGTGTCTCCCCCGGTAGCGTCACATAGTGCACGAGGTCACCCTTGGCGGTTATCTCAGCGGCCGGCGCACCGTTGCTCTGTATTTTCGCAGCAATCTCACTGTCCCCAAGCTGAGAATGATTCAGAAGGGCAGCGCTTTGCGTAGTAGTATCCGCGCTAGACGAAGAGGTGGGAGGGCCTGAAGTAAACCCCAGCTTTTGCGGTGGTGCTACGGTGGCAGTGGGGGCAACTGGCTGCGGCGATAGTGCTACGACCTCCTCGGGAACAGGGGTGCTCTCAACTATCTCCTCTCCGATCGCGACACTTAGTGCTCTGCCCGATAGGAGTTGGGCGCGTCCTTGCGGCCCTTGCGCAATAGCGGTTATAGCAGAAAGTTTCTGGGCAGGAATCATCTTCGGCCCATCAATTATCCACTTCGATGAGAGCTCCTCAAAGGTGAACTCCTCTTGCTGTGCGATGTAGTAGAGCAATAGCTGGTAGGATCCGAATGAGATCGGCTTTACTTCCACCGCTGAAGGGGTACCTCGATGAGCGATGAATCCTCGCAGCACCGGGCTTTTTGCCATCTCCCGAGCTAGCACTAGGTTACCCACCAGATAGGGGTTATCAGCGCTGAGTGCTGCTGGCCCGCGGCCACTAAGTCTCGAGAGCAGTCCACCACGGGGGGTCAAGGAGCCAGCGCAGCCGAGGGCAAAGGCTCCTATCAGGATGAGTGCACATATCTTGCTGCGAGCTGCCATACGGTCATTTTCCGGAAAAAGGTTGATAGCTTCAATAGCTACCTGCAGGAATAGGCGCGAATGCTGTGTTTTCTTCCCTCCTCCCTGCCATGGCAAGTTTTAAACGACTTGGAGCGGCTCTGTGGCGCTTCCAAGCTTGGTGGGGGCAATCGCAGGCTGCCAACTACCGGTTCGAGCTCATGAAATACAAGGGCTAGCGGCTCGGTCTTGGTAGGCATGACGGCGATGCCACAGGCTAAAGCGGTGTTAAACGGCAGCATCCTCGGCGGCGGAATCGGCTTGCGCCCCCGCCTAGACCTCGGATACTGTCCCGATCGACGGGGCATATAGCTATAAACACAAACCCTGCACTGCACGGACTTCCTGAGTGTACCCATCGGAGGATTTTATGAGAGCAATTCAGAGCTTGTTTCTTCGCGCTAGCGGAATTCTCTTGGTCAGCGTTGCCCTGGGTTGTAATACAGGAGGGGTGCGTGATGTTATCGACGTCGCTCTCAATGAGCCGGATCGGCAGACAATTGATACCAATCGCCTGGGAGTGAATGCCTTCGTCAATGATTCTCGGTTTGGCTCCATCGCGACTCAATTTGCAGAGGTGAAGAACACCCTCAGGGTCAATCGAGTGCGTGTTTTGTTTGCATGGAATGATGCAGTGCAGCCCTCCCCGAGTAGTGCTCCTAACTTCTCGTTTTATGATGATATCGCCGCTACGATCCCGGACGGGGTAGAAGCGCTGGTGGTGCTGACGGGGATTCCGAGCTGGATGAGTAACTCAGCTAATTGGACGGAGGGAAATCCTCGGATTACCTTTGCCGAGCGTTGGGTGCGAGCAGTTGCGACCCGTTATGGTGCGAACCCACGGATCGTGGGGTGGGAGATCTGGAATGAGCCCAATATGTCGGATGGCGATAACGCCACGATGGGTTTCGCTGACAGTGCGGAAAATTATGTTGAGATGTTGGCGCGCTCCTTTAGCGTCTCAAAAGATCT
>JBILUF010000363.1:0-2944 GCA_044371155.1 Bdellovibrionota bacterium | reverse complement strand
GTCCTCGTCTGGGATCTCCATATCGTACTCCTCTTCGAGGGCCATGATAAGCTCAACGATATCGAGCGAATCAGCACCAAGATCCTCAATAAAGGATGCTTCGGGGGTCACCTCCTCCATGCTCACGCCGAGCTGGTCAACAATGATACTCTTTACGCGCTCAGCGATCTCTTCGGTAGAAGCCATTACATTCTCCATAACTAACGTTCACTCAAAAGGTTTAAGTACTACGAGGGACCCAATTCAACACCGCCTCTTAGGCGACACCTAGCCAATAAGCTTCCTGCGACTCCCGCCGCAAGCGCCCTTTTGGCTTACCTCAACAAGTGTGAGACAAGCTCCCCCTATGTGTGAGTAGACCTGTTTATAAACCAACCTATCAGGTAGTCAAGTGGGGCAGCGCACCCCAGGGATTTCAGGCGAACATCGTATCCTACTAGGATCACTAGCGAAAGCACCCAATCCGTGGCTACATGTACATGCCGCCGTTAATCCCAACCGTTTGCCCCGTTATATAGCTGGCCTCATCACTAGCGAGGAACCGCACCAAAGCACCGACCTCTTCAGGGGAGCCAAAACGACCGAGAGGAATCGTCTTCTCATACTCCGCCTTGAGGTTGTCCGCGAGCGCAGCGGTCATATCTGTTGAGATAAATCCAGGAGCGATTGCATTCACTGTCACCGAGCGGGAGGCAAGCTCCTTAGCCATCGCCTTGGTAAGCCCAATCAGCCCTGCTTTCGACGAGACATACGGCACCTGGCCGGCATTCCCCATCTCGCCCACTACAGAGCTTATGTTGATTATTCGGCCGTAGCGATTCTTCATCATCAATCGTGCTGCCGCGCGGGAGCAGACGAATGCGCCCTTAAGGTTAGTATCGACGGTTTTATCCCAATCCTCGTCCTTGAGTCGCACCAGCAGGCCATCCTTGGAGATGCCAGCATTGTTTACCAAGATATCGAGCTTGCCGGCTTTGGCCTTAATCTGCTCCACCGCTGCATCCACTGCCTCTGTAGAAGCGATATCAAACTGCATCGCCTCGGCCTCGATACCCGCTGCCTTACACAACGCCACGGTCTCTTCAGCGGCCTGCGGGCTAGAAGAATAATTCACGAACACCCGCGCTCCAGCGTGTGCCAACGCCACACAGATGGCTCGTCCAATTCCACGCGAGCCGCCAGTAACCAACACCACTCTGTCTTTTAGATCAAACATAGCTTCCCTCTCTGATCTAGCGTTAGACTATTTTCGTTCCTCACGATCTCCTGCAGAGCTCACCGGATCGGTAGTTTGCGTGCGGGCACGCTTGCGACGCTCAAAGCGCTGCCCCATCCGATCCCAGATGCCATCTTGCACTCCAGAGACAGCTCCGCCCTCAAGCTCGGTCAGCGCATCAGCGATCTTTGGCACAAGCCCTTCGGTTGCAAAACGATGCGCCGCTCGCACTGCGTTCTTGATTGCTCGACTATTGGCGGATCCGTGGCAGACGATCCCTACCTGACTTAACCCCAAAAGGGGCGCGCCTCCGTATGCGGATGGGTCAAGTTTTTCACGGAACAACGACTTAAAGAGCGGCTTTGCAAGCCACATCCCCACCTTGCCGCGCAGATTACCCTTCACATGCGCGCGCAGGGAGTCAAACACAAGCTCAACCGTGCCTTCCATCGCCTTTAAGACGACATTCCCCACGAAGCCATCACACACCACCACATCGGCGCTATCTCGTGGCAAGTCTCGGCCCTCAACGTACCCGACGAAGTTAAGCTCAGGCATCTCAGAGAGCGTCCTGCCCGCTGCTCGAATAACATCAGTGCCCTTTGAAGGCTCACTCCCGTTTGAAAGCAGCGCAACACGTGGATTGCCTACTCCCAGCGCGGTGATCGCGTAGTACTTCCCCATCAGCGCAAACTGCACTAGCTGCTGCGCGTTGCAATCGACATTTGCTCCGCTATCAAGCAGCACCAACGGCTTAAGAGCTCCCGGACGGGGGATTAGTGAGGAGATGGCTGGGCGAAACACCCCCGGCAAGATTCCACACACTGCAATCCCAGCCGCCATCATGGCCCCGGTGTTACCTGGGCTCACAACAGCGCACGCCTTACCATCTTTCACTAACTGAAACGCCACCCGCACTGAGGCATCTAGCTTGCCGCGGATTGCGACTGAGGGGCTATCGTCCATCGAGATGACCTCGGAGGCATGCTGCACCGATATAAGCTGCTCAGCAGAGGCACCGAGCTGCGATAAGATCGCGCCCAACTCGTCATTGCGCCCGACAAGTATCGAGCGTATCCCCCACTCACGCGCTGCTGCCACCGCCCCCTCAACGACGACGCTTGGGCCGTGGTCTCCTCCCATTGCATCGACGGCTACTGGGAGCGGGCTCAGAATGGTTTCGGTACTCACGAGTATACTTCGCTAGTGCTAGTCAATGTATTGATGAAAAGCTTTTGCTCCACGGAACGCCTCGGGCAACTATGTCCCGCTTTGGGCCCAACAGTACACCCACCCCATTGCGACTTTTTTGATTGGCTACCGACGCGCACCTCTTCCTGCACAACGCCAAAAGCAGTGACAACGTAAACGAAGAGGTGTTGAGGGTATACTGCACCAATGCAAGCGCGGTTAAAGATAGGAAGACCCTCCAGGGTGCTCGTTAGCCGAATTGGCAACTAGCCCCATGTCTTTGCCCTAGTACTTGTACCCTACTGAGAGGCTTGAGTTTGCTGGATCTGCTTTCCGCGATACTGCCCACAGCTTCCGCAGATACGGTGGCGCAGCACAGACTCGCCACAGGTCGGACAGACGATCGAAAAGGTCGGGAAAAGCCGATCATGAGAACGGCGATCGCCGCGACGGGACTTAGAGGTGCGTTTCTTTGGTACTGGCATGTTAGTGGCCTATCGTTCAAACACGTTATCAAACACTTAAACTCTTCACTAT
>JBILUF010000047.1:0-10195 GCA_044371155.1 Bdellovibrionota bacterium | reverse complement strand
GTTCGCTTGAGATGCCGCGTAGATTATCGGTGATGCGCGCCACATCAAGCTGCCCTTTTTGGCCACGATAACTTGACGCCAGGTGCCCAAGCTCCACCAGCGCTTGTCGCTCCCCTACTTTGTGCAAGAGTGAGCGAAGTTGCGGATAGGCAAGATTAAACGCCGAGAGTGCCACTGCGATATCACGGATAGACCAGGCTAGGCCAAAGCTCTCCATCGCACGCACCATGCGATAGATCGAGTCGGCCGCAAGACGGTCATAGTGCTTGGTCGTGCTTTGGTCAGAGGTGGGTGGAAGACCGGCACGGAGAACCTTGCGTGCTTTTACATCGGCGCGCTGATTGGTCAGCACAAAATTATAGCAGTGTAACGTATCAAATGGATCAATGACGATTAGATCCTCAAGGCGTCCTGCTACGGTGGCCATCATGATGATCTGAGCGAGAGTGCCGGTGTCGCGCTTGGCGTCGATGAAGGTGCATCCGCTGGCCCGGCCGCGCAGCATCTGCTGGAACATGATTGATTCAAGCCAGAGCGTCTTTCCGACACCAGTCTTGGCAAATACACAGGCGTGTCGACAGATCTCTTCGTCTTCAATCCATAGGGGCTTGCCGCTATCGAGCTCAAATCCTACCAGGTAGCGGTCGATCATGGTTTTGCCCCGCGCGCGCGCATCGGCCACCATCTCATGGAGCGCGGCACGTTGAGGTGGGGCCCCAAGGACACGCTTGCCGCCGCGGCGGGCACTCTCGCGGGCGCGCTCTCGTTCGAGGGTATAATCAGCGGCGATCACTCGGGCAGCTTTGCCCAGCGCCACGGCTGGGAGTAATCCTAGGATAAACATCAGTGCTGGATTTAATGAGGCAAATAGCGGGCTTGCCACTGCCGCAAGGGTGCAAGCGGATGCTAGCGCAGCCTGTACCCAGGCGCGGTGTTTCTGCTCGACTCGCAGATCGGAGTAGCTGGTGCGTTGATAGTCTCGTGCCATCTCTCCTTATCCCCCACTCCCCTGAGCCTCAGAGGTCGGTATGTTTTCTCCTTCCCCTTCGTCCATCTTACCGGCCATCAGCTTTTCAAAGTCTGCCGAGTTCTCGGCCATGCGGGTGTTGCCCACCTGCATAAAACGGGCACCCCAGAGCTTGCCCCAGCGTTCTTCTAAACGGGTGGCGCGTAGCGGCACCACCGCTTTTGCGCCAAGTAGCCCCAGCGCATTCGCCCCAGGGAAATCAGTCCCCACCTTCGATACGGCGAAAACTACCGAGCTCTCAGGCACCGAGCGATCAGCCACCCTGCGTCCCAGCCAGCCGAATGAATTGAGCACCACACGCAGCGAGGACCACGCCTTGGCATCTTCCGCAGAGACCCCATGCAGCTCCTCAAGTGTCTTTAGCTCCTGTCGCGAGAACGGCGGGAATATCCGCTCATAGGACGGGATAACCCCCTTTTCCTCCTCAGCTTCCTGCGATTGTGAACGTGAGGTAGTGCGCCGGCGCTGCTCTTCGCTGACGACTGCCACCAGTGCATGCAGCTGTTCAAGCTCGGCTGGCTCAGTGAGGTGACGCAGCAGTGCTACGATTCGCGCCACCGGCATAAAGACCAGATTCTGAGGGGTGGCAAAGACCTGGTCGATCACCTCTGGATTGAGCGCTTGCGCCCCTTCAAAGAAGCCTTTCTCCCATTTCTGATACAGCTCAGCCACAAGGCCCAAAAGCTGTACCTCGTCTGAAACCGTTGCAAGCTGATGCGGGGCTGCCATCAGGATCTCTACCCACTGGCGAGCAGCACGGCTCTCAGCTCGAAAATCAAGGGGAAATTTCACCGGGGCAAACGCGCTCGAGCGTGAGCCAAAAATGAGCGCTCGTCGAATTGTGGCACGCAGATCGAAGTCATATTCCGCTCCAAACTCAGGCACAGAGTGCAGCACTGCCCGGGCCGAGAGTTGCGGGAAATTAGAGCGCCGAATCCATCTCCCACCCTCTTGTGCATAGGCAAGAGATTTCCCTGCCTCCAGCGCCAGAATAACGGTGGCCACTGAAGCGGCATCGAGCAGCGCCAGAGCCTCTTTAAGACGTGGGGTCAACACCCGATCCAGGGCATCTACTACTAAGATGGCGTTATCTTCAGCCGAGACTTTGCGACCCTGCCGCGCTCCCTTGAGTAGCTCAGCGGCATAGTCTTGCCCCAACGGCTCATACTCACCCTCGCCGCGGTACGCGGCGTGAAGCTGCAGTGCGCCCTGCAGGATCAATTCAAGGTTCTGCCCCAGTTGCGCTCCCTCAAAAAATCCCTCCAGCGCGCGCTCCTCGCCAATTGGAGCGATGTAGGCAGGCATCCCCTTGTGGTGATCGATGATACTTAGCAGACGCAGATTGGTAGTGGTTGTTGCTCCGAATTGTTTGAGCACCTCTGCTGCGGCGCTGCCTTTGACCACCTGCAGCGTGCTTGCAGGCGGACAGGCAAGACCGGTGATCTGCTGAGACGGCGCACCATCGGGGGTGGGTGCATCGAGTGCTACTCGAATACCAGAGAAGAATAGCCGCCCGTTGCCCGTCTGACCGAGTGCGTCATGGCCGCTCCACGGGGTGATTGGACGCAGGCCACGCCAGATGCAGAACCCAATGATAACAAGCCAGAGACGAAAGGAGGCAAGCAGTAAAAACGCTACCCGGAGAAGAGCACTGTGTAGTCCCAGGTAAACACGGGCAAGGATACCTGGATCCTCGATGCGACCCCGGAAAGATGCAGCGCTGTCAAAAAGTCCCTCCGAGAGTCGGGTGAAGGCGTGCAGCTCAAATCTCGTCCCACGCCGCGCCAGCCATTGCTGATAGCTCTCCTGAGAGTCAGAAAACTGCTGACCCCATTCAGCACCGACGCTGATGATATTGCCACGCGCCTCCTCTAGTGCCACTCGAGTCCCGGTGGAGCTGTACATCAGCCGCACACTTACGATCAGCGCAATACTGAGTACTATTCCAAGACCGATAAGGAGTTTGGTGCTGAGGCCAAAGGCATGCCGCAGCCTGGCAAGTTCAAGCTCATGCCTTTTGGTGAGAGATTCGGCGCTGGCGTTCGGCAATCAAAAACCTCGATATACGAGAAGTACGTAGACAGCGCCCCTGCTGGGTGTGTCCGCCTGGTAAACCTGCTCACATCTTAAAATCAGTTGCAACTTATATAAACTCCTGGGCCCGCAAGAGGTATCAACCTAAAAACATAGTAGGATTGAGCACATAGCTATGCCAACCGGCGCAATCCGCCCCAGCCCGTGTTGGGATTATCGGCATCCAACCGAATTCTTTTAACCCCTTAGCGTTCATCTCCTTAGTTTTTCTGGTGTTTTCCAGCCCACCGCGCCCCCCTCCATTCACCTGAAGCAACTGAGCTGCCGCAGCGGATAAGAGATTCGATAGTGGGGTTAAGCCATAACCTCAGTAGACCGCGAGAAGGTTTGCTCTTTGATTTTTTGGTGGAGACGAGAAGCATGGACAGAAGGTTGTTTGCAGCGGCACTAGCAGCACTTTTCATGACAGGCGCACCGGATGCCCACGCTGATGGCGAGATGCGGGCACGCGGTCCAGAGACCACCAAATCCTCCGTACAGAGATCCTCCACACCAAAGGGGGACACATTACTCAGCGCTGACCCCGAGTCCCTAGCAATTGCCACTGGGCATTACGCCCGGAGTCGCTCATTACTACTGGCGGCAATCCGCGAATTTGATGCCGGCTATAAGCTTGCCAACCCCGATCTGATTCTAGACTCCAAGATCTTCCGTAACACCCTGATATCGCGAGCAAAGGAGCTTGAGCATGTGCTTGACCCACAGCCGCGAGCGAGCAAAACCGGGGTGCGATTTAACCCAGATACCAGATTGTTGGCAGATAAGTGAGCGGTTTTCTGGAGCAGATCAGCGCTTAGGGCCGATAGGTAAGGAGTATTTTAGGTCGCATTGGACAGACGTATGGATGATGGACAGGTGATACCAGGATTAAACGAGGGATACACCCTCGCCGGTGCCCGCATCATGGAGTGGGTCTCGGGGATGATGATCGCGATGATCTCGCAGGAGCTCTTGCAGATAAATATCGCTACCTCCGGGCCGTTGATGATCGTGCTGACTCTAGGCGGTGTGTTTTCACTAGCTGCCGCACGCAGCGCTTTCCCAGACGAGGAGCGCGGGTTGCGCAACAGTTGCATGGTGTCACTTGGATTTGCTCCTCCAGGAATTCCGACACCGGCGCAGTTTCGTTCCTATTGGAGTGGTGCGCCACTGCGGAGTTTCCCGAAGGAGTCATATTTTTGTGAGCTTAATCTCGAGGAGGTGCTCGAGTATCGTTCAGAGAGTGAGGCAGACTCGATCTTCTTGGGGCGGCTCTCCCGATAGGTGGTTTTTTGAAGGTTTGTTATGAAGTCGAAGGTTAAAGATTTAGTTCAGAGCGCATCGGTAGTCGATGCCCGTAACACCGGGGATACCATCCGGGTGTGGGAATCCTATCGTGAACAGGCTGGGATGTGGCGAGCATTAGCACTGCTACAGGTGCCTGTTGCTGCACTATCGTTGGTGTTCGCCCTGGTTACTTGGACTAACCGCAAAACTATTCTCAATGTTCCGCCCAAGCCGCTTCCAGGGGTGTATCAGGCGCAAGATATTCCTGATTCTGAGTTTGTTGATGCCGCTACAAACTTTGTAAATCTTATCTCGACCTATCAGTACGTGATTGCGCGCCGCCAATTCACCCGTGCAAGCGAGCTAATCATCAATCCGCTGCTGGAGAGGTTTAAAGCCGACTACCTAGAGACTGAGCTCAGAACCATCGAGACTATCAGCCGCTCGCAGGTCTTCTTTGTCGATCCCTCCAAGACCCGCATTAAGCGCGAGGGCAGCGCTGTTACGGTAACGATGGAGGGCGACCGGATGAAAGTAGTCGCAGGTCGTGAGCTTGATCCCGAGAAGACCAAGTATACGGTCACTCTGCGCACTATCCCGCGCACCGATATCAACCCGTATGGAATTGTGGTGCAGGATCTCTCGATTGAGAACGTGGTGCCGGAGTATCAACGCAAGAGGTCAAACTAAGAGCGAATTTTTGAAGGAGAGTTGAGATGAAACCGTTACATTATGCATACACCCGGGTGTGGTTTGCAGCCCTCACAATGCTCTCGGTGTTGCCGACTGCCGCATTCGCGCGGGACCTGGCCTATACCAATGATGAGGTCTCGGTATACGTGACTCCCGGAGAGCCCACGCAGATGCAGTTTCCTGGCCCTGTTGGCGGCGGTGTAAAACGCAAGGCCTCAGCACTTTCGTTGCAGCCAAACGATGACACCCTGGTGATGTTTGCCAGTGAGAGTATCAATCCTGCGGGAGAGGCGATCATAGTGCGGCTACGAGACGGACGATCATTTTCCGTCAGAGTGCGACGCTCTGATGAATCAAATCCGCGTGATTCGGTGGTGAAGCTACGAGATGAGCGCACCTCGGTTCTAAGCGATCCATCTGAAGAGCCTTCTTATGTAGAGCGTAAATTCGACCCAGGCTCTCCGCAGCTTGTCTCCGGACTGATGCGCGAAATGGTGTTGGTGAGTGAGTTTGGGAAGAAGAGTATTCCAGGATACCGCGTGACTGACCGGTATAGAGGTGAGCCGGTATTGAATGACGGTACGTTGGTGGCAACTATTGATCGAATCTTCATGGGGCCTAACCTGTGGGGCTACGTTCTGGATGCCTCGAACATGCTCGACACCTCACAGAAGCTCAATCCTGCCTCATTTAGGTTGGATGGCACCCGTGCGGTATCGGCCAAGAACTGGGAGCTAGCCCCTCGCCCAGTAAGTGCAGAGCAGCGGATCTCGGGGGCCAGTGGTTCAAAGGTTTATATCGTGACGCGAGCACGCAAAACGAACTAGGGAGTTTTTATGAAGCAGAAGCTTCAGGACCTATTACTGCTGGTAAAGCAGGAGAAGAAATACCAGGTAATCGCCGCCCTGGGAGCCGTGTGCGTCATGTACCTGATGCTTGCGGATCCAGGTAAAGCACCGCGGGCCCAGAAGGCAAAGCCGCGCGAGTCTGTGAGCCTGAGCAATCAGCGCGAGGCCTATGATGATCTCATCCAGGCGATGAAATCAGATCTCACCGCGGTAAGTGAAGGTGTAAAGCAGAACACCCGTGACCTGGCTGAGCTTAAAGTTGCTCAGGATAAGGATCGCCAGCGCGTAGCAGAGATATTCAAAAAGATGCTTGATCGTCTTGCCGATGTGCAGGCTACCAGTGCCGGCGTCGGCGCTGCCGCCGTGCCTCAGATGCTCCCGGAAGGTGATGCGCCTCCTATGATGATGGGTGCAGGTGCCGTCGCCGGTGGCATGGATAGTGGTGCAGTCAGTATGGGTGGTCAGGCCGCAGGTGCAGTCGGCGGCCCTTCGTTTGCGATGGGATCCTCCGGCGCTGTATCCGGTGGTGGCGCTGGCGGAGCTGAATTGGCCTCATGGGGCGGCGCTCCGGCCGAGATAGCTCCACCGCCACCACCAGCACCCAAAAAGGTAGCGATTATTGCTCCGGGCGATTCAGTGCGAGTCAAGCTGCTTGCCGGTGTGAACGCACCGACTGATGGCACTCCATATCCGGTGGTGTTTAAGTTAGTGGATGATGTGCATGGGCCTGACAGCTCAGCGCTGCCACTTGGCGAGGCTCGCCTGGTGGCTGCAGCGCAGGGGTCACTTGCAGACCAGCGCGCACTGTTTCGGCTCACGACCCTCAATATCCGATTGCCTGATGGGCGCAAAAAGATCGTGCCCTGTGACGGCTGGATAGTTGGCGAGGATGGTATCCGCGGCATGGAGGGAATTCTGCTTGACCCGATCGGCAAGGCTATCGCAGGCACAGCACAGGCAGGCTTTATCTCGGGGATTGGTGAGGGATTTGCCCAGTCGCAGACAACCACCACGCAGGGCTTTTACAACGGTACGGGCACTACAACTATCAGCGGAGACCCGCTGATTTATGCCGCAGGTAAAGGTGCCTCTGGAGCAGCTAACGCACTATCAGGGATTATCAAGGATCGCATTAAGCTCCTGGTGCCGCATGTAAAGGTATTCTCTGGTCGTGAGGCTACAGCGGTGTTCTCGAAAGCGGTGAATATCACCGATCTGTTCGAGAGCCTTGATAATGGTGACAGCTCATTTTCGAACTCGGTTGATTAAGAAGAGGTAGTATGAAAAAGGTCGTATTTCCGAAAAAGCTGATGCAGGCACTCGCGCTAATGAGCGTGGGAGTGTTAAGCGGGTGCGGAGTTGGTCAGACAGTACTCAACCCGTTCTATGACGAGCCAAGTCCGGTTGCATACCTGGGGTCTCCCAACGACCATGCCTTGAATGAGTCGTCAAACCGGATTGATTCGGCGCGAGAGGCGTTTGAAAAGATGGGTAGCTATCAACGAGCCCATCTTCCGCAGCCAGTTAATCCAGTCATCAATCCCGCTATCGTACGGGTGATGTGGATTCCTGATCATCTCAACAAGACTGGTGATCTAGTGCCGGCCCATTATTACTATCTCAAGGTGAAGAAGGATGACTGGGCGGTGAGCGATGCATTTGAGCTAGAGGGGCAGCTTAACGCCTCCACCGGTGGTGCGACCTCGGCGTTCCCCTACCAGTACGAAAATGAGAGAAACAACTAAGAGATTTCATTATGTGGCATCGTAATCTTAAGGTGGCCGTAGCGGTGGCGGTGATGGGCGCCCTGGTCGGCTGTAGCGCAGACCTACCCCCTGCTGTTAAGGGCGAGCCGGAGGTGTATAGGATTCAGACCCGTAAGTTGCCACCGGAGCCCGTCTATAACCGGATTAGGTGGGGCAATCCGCCCGATATCGCCCCTTCAAGGGAGCTCCCCTTGGCAGCCGCGGGGCATGTTATCCCAGTAATCACTATGAACCTTAAAAATGCCACCCTTGAGGAGGCCTCCAGGAGCCTTGCTGCCACCGCGCAATACGCCAGTTACTGCTCAAGCCTCATAGCAAAGCAAAAAATTTCTTTTAACCAGCTAGGAACATTAGACGAATTAGCTGAAGCAATTAGCCGTCAGGCCGGGATAAGGGTGGTAGTGGATCATGAGGGCCAAGCGATCCGGTTTTTGCCTCAGGAGGCAGAGACCCCCCGGTTTTTCGAGCAGGAATCCCGGTAAGCGCCTAAACCTCTTGGATCGCACGGTTATCAGCGAACGAAGCAAATCGTATCGCTGAGGGTTGTCTTTTCAGAAGGTTAGCGCATGAGCATCAGTCGCATCACCAAGCAGAGATTGTTCGAGGACGAAGCGCTATTTAACTCGCTCCTTCCCTACGCCAAGTGGGATGAAAACAATCGGGTGTTTGTGCATGCTGATGCATCGCTGTGGATGGTTTTTGAACTCCATCCAAAATGGCTCACCCGCACCTCTGATTCCGATGCATTTCAGCTCTGTCAAAGTATCCAAGAGACTATTGATGCGCTCGACCACACTACGTCGGTGCAGTTTAACTGGGTCACTACCTTTGATGTAGAGGATCTCCTTCAGAAGAATCTGACTGAGTATCCGACCTCAGGACCTGCTGGCTGGATGGCCCGCCGTTGGGTGCGGATGATTAAGCGCAGCGCAAACGCAGACTCGCTCCACCGCCGCCCACGCCGTCATCGTCTTTTAATCTCATTCCGCTATGACCCACCATGGCGCGCCGTAGGCCCTCTGCAAGAGCTTCAGCGCGCGCTAAAGATTCTGTTCTCAGGCAAGGTCGGCGTATCTGTCGATATGCGCCGGGCTGAGTATCTAGGGTATGCTAATAAGTTTCGTGGCACCATTGAGGGAATTGTTTCTAAGCTCAACGATCTCGGATTTCGCCCACGCCGTGTCGATGGCCAGGGTATTATTAACCTGCTCTATCCCCTCCTGAACCGTCGCAGTATTAAGTCTGGTAAATTTAAACGCGGACGGCACTCTTCAATCCCCGTCCCCGTCTATGATCCGGAGGATTTCCTTACGAATCAGCTCTCGGACACCTCGGTAGAGCATCCGAAAAACGGCGTGATCAAAAAAGATGGTCGGTATTACCGCACTGTGTCGATGGTGAAGTTGCCGAAGCAGTGCATGCCGATCATGGTGGCACCACTTCAGTCCTCCCCATATGAGAATATCCTAAGCGTCACGATCTCAAAGGATCCACATGATAAACAGCTCCGCAGACTTGACGCCCTAGACTCCTCGCTTGGATTTCGTGAGCGCACCGGAATGGGGCGCGTTAATCAGAAGATCGTCCACCAGATTTCAGCCATCCGCACCGCTCGTCAGGAGCTTTATAACAACGCCTGTCAGATCGTACGAGTTGGCATGCATCAGACCTTTGTGTGTCAGACCGAGGATGAGGTGATGCGGGCCTCTGCTGAGTCGGTGAGTGCTTTTACTCAGATGTACGGCGCTCGCGCGATGGTGCACGAGATCTCTGACCTCGGCGCGATGCTGACCTCCCTTCCGGCATGTTATGACCCAGCCACCGATGGCCCAGGGTGGACTAACATGATTAAGTCATCGCAAGCAGCCAGAATGTTGCCTCTATGGGGCAACTGGCGGGGCAGCGAGGGAGCTCAGATTCTCCTGCCAAGCCTTTGGAATCGGGAACTGGTTGGATTTGACCTGTTCGACTCAAACCTTGCGCCAAACGTGCTGATTAGCGGAGTGTCGGGTGCTGGAAAGAGCTACCTGCTGTGCTTCCTTCTGATAACGTTGAATCGAGGCCATTTCGGAACTCTATCCAGCGGGCAGCGAGTCGAGCGTCAACCGATCACCTTCGTCTTTGATAAGGGCATGACCGGACAGCCGTGCGGATTTGAGAAGATCGCAAAGCTCTTTGGCGGAAAGATTTATGAGGCGACCCCATCCCGTGCGCCTGCGATGAACTTCCTCGCTCGTCTTGGCGAGACTCCAAATGACCCAGGCAACGAGGACTATAAAGACCTGCTCGACCTGTGCGCCGATATCATCTGTGATATGGCAACTGACTCCCATCGCAATCCAGATCGACTCGAGCGTGCATCGGTGGTGGATGCACTGACCGAGGCTCACACCGTGTATCGCAGCGGGCCGAAGCGCCGCGAGCTTCTCCTGAGCGATGTAGCTGCAGTGATGCGCGGACCAAAGCGTGTTGATGAGAATCAGGGATCAGCCCAACGTCGC
>JBILUF010000046.1:0-10201 GCA_044371155.1 Bdellovibrionota bacterium | reverse complement strand
CCTTCCCAGAGCAAGGTCCGGCAAGGGGACAGGCACAAGCGGTATTTTTGTACCTCTTACGATTGCAGTGCAGCGCTTATTTCTGTACATAGAAGGCCACCTGAGCACAGGGATTTTTGAGAGCACCCGAATGGAGCAGATCCTTAAAACCTTCGATCTAAACCTGCTAGATGCACAGATGATTGTTGTCTGGGGGGTCGTATTTACGATCCTGTGGCAGCTCCTCTCCAAGCTGGTTTTCAAACGGTTCCTCCATCTTGTTGAGTTGCGCGATGCGGCCACCTCAGGTGCAAAAGAGATCGCCGAGAAAAAAATCGGAGAGGCCAATTCGTTGACGGTCCAGATTGAGGATCGCCTGGCTGAGGTGCGAGTAACAGCAATGAAACAGAAACTTCAAGAGCTTTCAGCAGCCCGCACCCAGGCGCAGCAGTTGACTGAGGAAGCCGAGCGCAAGGCTCAGCAGTCTATAGAGTCGGCGCGCCGCGAGCTGAAGGACCGACTGGCTGTGTTGCGCCAGGAGCTAGAAAAAGATACCGAGGCGATGGCTCGCTCGGTAGTGGCATCGTTAAAAACCCCGGCAACAATCGAGGCTCGATGATGCAGAGTATAGATCGGCGGAGTATAGGTCAGATGAAAAAGACCCCCTTTCTAATCGTTGCGATTCTTATCTCCGCAACCCCTGCTTTTGCAGGTGGCGGCGGCGGGGGGCACGTTGGGTCGATTGCAGACCTGCTGTGGCCTTGGGTGAATTTTTCGTTATATCTGCTGATCCTCGGCGCACTCCTCAAGAAGCCATTCGCACAGGCCTGGAAGTCGCGGCGTGAGGGGATTGAACAGGCTGTTGCCACTGGGGCAAAGGAGCTACAGCAGGCCGAATCTGTACTCCTTTTTGCGAGATCCCGTTCGGAGAATCTTGAGACAGATTGCAAGCAGCTATCACAGAGCATCCTGCAGGATGCCAAGCGCGAGGGAGCACAACTACTCGAGGAGGCTAAGCGCAGGACAGAATTTTTGGCGAGCCAGGCTGCTGCTACCGTTACGGCCGAACAGCTCCAAGCTGAACGGCTTTTGCGACAAGAGATCGCGGAGCGCGTACTAAATCGCGCGAAGGAGCTTTTGAAGAGCGAGCTTGGCCCTGAGGTCGATAGGGAACTTCGCCGTGGGGTCCTGGCAGGTGTGCGGCACTTGAGTCAGTAGGTGCAGGTTCAATAGAGGCTGGGGGAGTTTAGGGAAAAGGTCATGAAGGTCGACGGTAAAGTTGCAAAGCAGTACGCCAGGGCTATTTTTGAGCTTGCCTCAGCGGCTGAGCTCGATGCCGTTAAGCTCGCTCTGGATCAGTTTAACTCCGCTCTGCAGCAGGACACCAACTTCTATCAGGCCCTAACGAATCCAGCTGTGGCGATGAAGGAGCGGGTGGCCGTGGCGCACGATGTAGCTGCTCGGCTATCTGCCCCTAAGGTAGTCTCAGGGTTTCTTACCCAGCTTATTGAAAACGGACGGGTCACCTCACTGCCTGCCGTACTGCAGGTCCTGGCAAAACTGATCGATGCCTTTAAGAAAATTCAAGCCGTCGAGATCACCTCAGCATCGAGCCTGAGCTCAGAGGAGCAGCAGGCAATTTTATCGCAGGTGCAAAAAGATATGGGTAGCGAGGCTAGGATTAGCTGGGCAGTTAATCCAGCTATCCTAGGCGGCATGCAGGTAAAGGCTGGTGACTTCTTGCTAGACGGTGCACTCAGCACCCGACTCGAGAAGATGCGGGCGACCTTGATGCAGTAATCCAACCTTGGTGCAGGAAGACGATTTACGTTTGGTAACTATTTTTTCGTTAGTGAAATAGAGGAAAGAAGCGATGACAATCAAAGCGAGCGAGATTAGCGAGATTCTCAAGCAGCGCATCAGCAGTTCAGCGGCCACAACTGAGCTAAGCGAAACCGGCACCGTAATCGACGTAGGTGACGGTATCTGCCACGTCTACGGGCTTTCAAAGGTTGCCTCCGGTGAGCTCGTCGAGTTCGCCAACGGCACCAAGGGTGTTGCCTTCAACCTCGAGGGTGATTCTGTTGGTATCGTTATCATGGGTGACTCCACTGCTGTATCCGAAGGGGATATCGTAAAGCGCTCAGGTCAGATCGCATCGGTGCCAGTCGGCGAAGCCATGATTGGCCGTGTGGTCGATGCGCTCGGTAACCCGATTGATGGTCTTGGTGAGATCAAAGCCGCCGAGAGACGGAGGATTGAGGTCAAAGCCCCCGGTATCGTGCTGCGTAAATCGGTAAAAGAGCCGATGCAGACCGGCCTCAAAGCAATCGATTCCATGACCCCGGTGGGCCGTGGTCAGCGCGAGCTTATTATCGGTGACAAAAAGACCGGTAAAACCGCCGTAGCTATCGACACCATCATCAATCAGAAAGGTAACGGCGTAATCTGTATCTACGTTGCTATCGGACAGAAGCGCTCCTCAGTAGCCCAGGTCGTAGAGAAGCTCCGTGAGCATGGCGCTCTCGAGCACACCATCATTGTGGCCGCGACAGCATCTGAACCAGCCCCGATGGCATTCTTTGCCCCATACACCGGCTGCACCATCGGCGAGTACTTCATGTGGAAAGGAAAACATGCGCTGATCATCTATGATGATCTTTCCAAGCATGCCACCGCCTACCGCGCCATGTCGCTCTTGCTCCGTCGTCCCCCAGGACGTGAGGCGTTCCCAGGAGATGTATTCTACGTTCACTCCAGGCTGCTTGAGCGTGCTGCCAAGCTCTCTGATGCCCAGGGCGGCGGCTCACTAACGGCGCTTCCAGTGATTGAGACGCTAGAGGGTGACGTATCTGCCTACATTCCGACCAACGTGATCTCAATCACCGACGGTCAGATATATCTCCAGAAAGAGCTTTTCAACTCAGGTATCCGTCCAGCAGTAAACGTTGGTATTTCGGTAAGCCGCGTAGGCGGAGCCGCTCAGGTAAAGGCGATGAAGAAGGTTGCCGGCACACTCCGTCTCGACCTTGCCCAGTACCGCGAGAAGCAGGCGTTTGCGCAGTTTGGATCGGACCTTGATGCCGCCACCCGCGCTCAGCTCGCTCGTGGTGAGCGTCTGGTCGAGATCCTTAAGCAGGAGCAGTACAAGCCAATGCCGGTAGAGCTCCAGTCTATCTCAATCTTTGCGGTATCGAACGGTTTCTGCGACAAGCTTGCAGTTAACCAGATCCGACCATTTGAGGCCGCGCTGCACAGCCATCTCTTGGGTTCCCACAAGGAGCTGATGGCTGCATTCCGGGCTAAGCCTGAGTTTGATAAAGAGACTGAGGCTAAGTTCAACCAGATTATCAAGAACTTTGTCGACCAATTTCTGGCCGGCAGCGTGATCAACACTCCAAAGGGTAGTGACACCGCAAAGCGCGGCAACACCGGCGGACAGGAGCAGGCGGCAGCGCACTAAGAGTCGGGTTCATTCGGTCTAAGGAACAGGTTCAGGAACAACGATGCCAGGACTTAAGGAAATAGAGAGCCGACTGCGGACGGTGCACAACACCAAGAAGATTACCTACGCCATGAAACTAGTGGCGGCGGCTAAACTTCGTAAAGCGCAGGAGGCCGTACAACGCTCCCGAGTATATTCGGATTCGTTAGCTGGGCTATTGCGCCAGCTCAGCGCAGAGCTCTCAGGCAACGAATCTTCGTATGCCCTCATGGAGAAGCGCGAGACGGTGAAGAACGTGCGCTTGGTGGTAATTGGCGGCGCACGCGGGCTGTGCGGAGGATACAACTCCAACTTGCACCGCAAGGTTGAGGCTGCCATCACTGAGATTCAGAGCAAACACCCTGGGGCCACGGTGAGCGCAACTTTGCTGGGACGAAAACCAGCCGAGTACTTCCGTCGAGTAAACCGCAGCTACACCAAGGCACTTGAAGAGCTTCCAGAGGATGTCAGCCGCTGGCCCATCGATGACGTCTGTCGTGAGATTGAGACGGATTTTATCTCGGGGGCAGTCGATGCTGTATACCTTGTGTTCACCCGCTTTAAGTCGGCTCTGTCTCAATCCCCAACAGTGGAGATGATTCTACCGCTGGACCCAGAGGCATTAACTGGCGCTGGGACCGCGGTGGCTGCGGGAGAAGCTACCGCCACCAATGGAGTATCGATCTTTGAGCCATCCCCTCAGGATGTGTTTACTGCGGTGCTCCCACGGGTGTTTCGCACCAAGGTGCGCCAGGCTGCTCTGGATGCAAAAGCTAGCGAGACTGGAGCACGCATGACCGCAATGGATGCCGCCACCAAGAACGCTGGTGAGCTTATGAAAACGCTCACTCGGCTTCGCAACAAACTTCGTCAAGGCAAGATTACCTCTCAGCTACTCGACATTGTCGGCGGCGCTGAGGCGATTTCATAACGTGAGGATAGTGCAATGAGTAATGGAACCACCGGTATAGGAAGAAAAGGGCGAATCGCTCAGGTGCTTGGCGCCGTCATCGACGTCGAGTTCCCCAAGGAGGCTGGGATCCCCAGCATCTACGATGCGCTTTTGACTACCAATAAGAATATCGACGATAAAGAGAACAACCTAACCCTTGAGGTTGCGCAGCACCTTGGTGACAATATTGTCCGCTGTATCGCAATGGACTCCTCAGAGGGTCTGGTGCGTGGGCAGGAGGTAGTCGACACCGGGGCGCCAATCTCGGTACCAGTTGGACCAAAGACCCTTGGTCGAATCTTGGACGTGATCGGACGGCCTATTGATGAGCGTGGTGCTGTTGACACCGACACCCGCTGGCCGATTCACCGCCCAACTCCAAGCTTTGAAGATCAGTCACCCAAGAAAGAGATGCTTGAGACCGGCATCAAGGTTATCGATCTTCTGGCACCTTACGTAAAAGGCGGAAAGATCGGCCTCTTCGGCGGCGCCGGAGTGGGCAAAACCGTTATCATCATGGAGCTCATCAACAACATCGCTAAGGCACACGGCGGATATTCTGTGTTCGGTGGCGTAGGAGAGCGTACCCGTGAAGGAAACGATCTCTGGGAAGAGATGAAAGAGTCAGGGGTTATCGACAAAGCCTGCCTTGTCTACGGCCAGATGAATGAGCCACCGGGAGCACGTTTCCGCGTAGGTCTTACCGCGCTTACCTGCGCCGAGTACTTCCGCGATCAAGAGGGTCGTGATGTGCTGCTGTTCGTGGACAATATCTTCCGCTTCTTGCAAGCAGGATCTGAGGTGTCATCACTTCTAGGTCGTATGCCAAGCGCGGTGGGATATCAGCCAACACTGGCAACCGACATGGGACAGCTTCAGGAGCGTATTACCTCCACTAAGAAGGGTTCCATTACATCGGTGCAAGCGGTGTACGTACCGGCCGACGACTATACCGATCCGGCTCCGGCGACGACCTTCGCGCATCTTGATGCCACCACAGAGCTCTCCCGTGCGATTGCCGAGAAGGGTATCTATCCTGCGGTGGATCCGCTCACATCATCGTCAAGTATCCTTGACCCTGATGTGCTCGGAGAGGAGCACTATGCAGTGGCCCGCAAGGTGCAGTCCACCCTGCAGCGCTACAAAGAGCTCCAGGACATCATCGCTATCCTCGGTATGGATGAGCTCTCTGAGGAAGATAAGCTCGTCGTATCTCGGGCGCGAAAGGTAGAGCGCTTCCTGTCGCAGCCGTTCCATGTGGCCGAGACCTTCACTGGTATCAAGGGCTGCTATGTTAAGGTGAAAGACACCGTGCGCGGATTCGGCGATCTGGTTGATGGTAAGTATGACCACCTCCCAGAGCAGGCCTTCTACCTGGTGGGAACAATTGAAGACGCTGTTGCCAAGGCCGAGAAGCTGGCACAGCAGTTCCAGGCAGCAGCCTAATCGCTGCGCGCTGCTGGCTCCTACCGCGCTTAAAAGGGTAGGGGCTAGCA
Organism: Bdellovibrionota bacterium; assembly: GCA_044371155.1. GTDB lineage: Bacteria > Bdellovibrionota_C > UBA2361 > UBA2361 > UBA2361 > CAZTER01. The sequence goes on along the minus strand of JBILUF010000046.1, from coordinate 4,290 downwards.
GACCCCCAAATTTACGAGTAGTCTATGGGCACCGATTCATTTCAGCTTAAAATTGTAACCCCTGCAGGCGTCGCGCTCGACGAAGAGGTGGTGGCTTCGTACTTGCCCACCGTTCAAGGAGAGATCGGAGTGCTACCGCAGCACATCGACTACAATGGTCTTCTTGGAGTAGGGCTTCTGAGCTTTACCAAAGTTGGGGCCACACAGACTGAGAAGGTCGTGGTATCCGGCGGGTTCTGCCAATTCGGTAATGGCACCCTTACTATTCTGGCTGACACCGTTGATTTTGCCAGCTCTATCGATACCGCTAAGTACTCCGCTAAGAGAGCAGAGCTGCAAAAGCTTATCGAGCATGAGGATTGTCAGTCTCAGCAGTGGCAGGTAGCTAAAGAGCGCCTAGCGCGAATTGAGGCGATCGATCGTCTTATCGCGTAGCTTCTCTATTCCCCTCTAACCCGCTACTCTTTGAGTGCCTGGCTCTTAGCGTATCTGTTCTCTAGAATCCCCTGGGGGAGTTAAGAGCGTTGCACAGTAATAGTGGGGACTGCACAGGTGAAATCCGAAACTACAACCCAACGCACCAGCTGGGTGCTCTCGCTAGTATTCCTAGCCGCGCTAGTTCTGGCGCTTTTTAATATTCTCGTCCCGTTTTTAGTGCCTGTCGCCTGGGCAGCACTAGCCGTCTTTATCACCTGGCCAGTCAACAGCTATCTCCAAAGGCGGCTACCGCATCGCCCTGCGCTTGCGGCACTTGTCATGACGGTCTCTTTAGGAGCAATTCTTGTCCTAGCGGTGGTGCCGCTCTCTGCAGCATTTACCGCCGAGCTCCAGGACCTCGTGCAGGGCATGCGTGCCCAAGTCATCGAGCAGGGGCAGGGGAGCATCGCGTCGATTCGAGATCTGCCCTACCTACCGGAGTCCTGGAAGGCTAGGTTGACACCATACCTTACCAAGCTAATGACCGGGAAAGATCAACTTGCTAAATTTGCCTACGAATACCAATCACAACTCCTTGGTGCGATTACCGCAATCGCAACTCGCGCCGCCCGGTTTGCCTTCGATTTTGTCGTATTTCTTTTTGCCTCCTTCTATCTCTACCTGCACGGCGCACCACTTTGGAGCCAGGTAGTGCGAGGATTTAAAAAGATTGGTGGAGAACGGTTCGAGCGCCTCCTAGGGGCGATGCAACAGACCGTAAAAGCGGCCGTATACGGAACCTTCGTAACCGCCTTTGCGCAAGGAACCCTTGCCGGTATCGGCTACATGGTGGCTGGGGCACCAATGCCTATCCTGCTGGGGCTTCTGACTATGATCTTTGCTCTTGTTCCGTTTGGTCCGCCTCTTATTTACCTCTCGGCGGCAGTCATAGTAGGGCTTCAGCAAAGTGTCTTTGCCGGGGCTCTGCTGGCACTGTGGGGGCTAGGTGTGGTGAGCACGGTAGATAATGTTCTACGGCCGCTCTTCATATCCCACGCAACTCGCCTGCCCTTTATCTTGGTTCTTTTTGGTGTGCTTGGTGGAGTCCTTAGTATGGGACTCATCGGAGCTTTCTTTGGCCCCGCGTTAATGGCGATTGCTGTAGCGTTGTGGAATGAATGGACTGCTGAGCCGACGCAAAGCACCCCGTCGCAGTTACCTGCACAGTAGCTAACGCAGTTACCTGCACAGTAGCTAACGCAGTTACCTGCACAGTAGCTAACTCGAAAGTTTCAGCTCTATGACCGCGGCTCAAGCCCGGTTTGGATCTCGTCTCCTAGCAGCTTAGGAAGCTCTGGATGCGGCTGCTTACCTCCGTGCTCAGCGAGGATCTGCTGACGACCGCGTTGGATATTCGCCTGTAGGTGCATAAGCGCATCCAATACTGTCTCAGGACGGGGAGGGCAGCCAGGGATATACATATCAACTGGAATAATCTTATCGATACCAGCTACGGTGGTATAATTATCATAGAAACCACCCGACGATGCGCAGGCTCCAAATGCTACCACCCACTTCGGCTCAGCCATCTGCTCATAGACTCGTAGCAGCACTGGCGCCAACTTATGCGTGACAGTACCCACAACCATCAAAAGATCTGACTGACGCGGGGTAAAGCGAGGCAACGCCGCTCCGAAACGGTCGGTGTCATAGTGAGCGCAGCTCACGGCCATAAACTCCATGCCACAGCAGGCCGTCACAAAAGGGTACGGGAAGAGTGAGTACTTACGTGCCCAGCCAATCGCGGCGTCCAATTTCGTGTGGAAAAATCCTGGAGAATCAGCTCGTTGTGCCATAGAAGCCTCTATAACCTGTGACCTCTTCATTATAGAGGGGGACAAGGCCCACGTCCAGCTCAGATCCCACCTGGTTTTACCACTCCCAATTCCCTTACCGCCCAAGCTCACATGCTGGACAAGCCAGCGAGTCTATTCGGCTCTGATTCAGGTCGAGCAATGCAGGCGTCAGGAAACATAAGGATTAGAGGGCTTGGGGCTCCTTTTCCGAACGGGGCTGCCGCAGCGCATCCCAAGAATACACCGCAAGCCCCGCCCAAATGCAGCCAAAGGTAACAAGCTGCGCTGAGGAAACAGGCTCGTGATAGATCCCAATTCCAATCAGGAACTGAAGGGTAGGGGCAAGATACTGGAGCACTCCGACCGTCACCAAAGGCAGCCGCTTAGCCCCCATCGTAAATAGCTGCAGGGGAAGGGAGGTAGCCACCCCGGCTAGGATTAAGCAGAGGTTCACCGTTAAGCTACTATGTAAAAATGCTCCTCCACCGGCCGTGCTCTGATAGAGCAAGAATACTAATGCAACAGGAGTAAGTAATAGGGTCTCAACCAAAAGACCATCGGTAGCCCCCAGGATGCTACCTTTTCTTATAAACCCGTACAGCGCAAACGACACAGCCAAGCCTAATGAAATAAACGGCAGACTACCCATCACATAGACGCTGTACCCTACTCCAACTGCGGCCATTGCCACGGCGATAGTCTGCGCTGGACGACGTGGCTCCCGTCTAATCAACCAACCAAACGCAACAACCAAAAGAGGGCAGATAAAATAACCCAGACTCGCCTCCACGATCCGCCCGGTATTGACCGCCCAGATATAAAGAAGCCAGTTACCGCCAATTAACAAAGCACACAGCAAGGCGCCACCAGCCACCCTCGCGCTCTGCAGAGCCGCAGCAATCAACCTCCAGCGCCGCCGGGCGTGGACTACCAATCCCAAGTATATGGCTGACCAAATAATCCGATGCCCGAGAATCTCTTGAGGCGGAACACTCTGTCGAAGCTTCCAATAAATCGGGAGGAACCCCCACGCGATATGCGAGAGCACAGCTGGAAGAATCGGGGATCTTTTAGACAGCATGCATCCCCGCTTTTTTGTGGAGCTATCGTCGTTGCTCTGCTACCAAAGCCGCAACGTACCGTTTAATCCCCTCTCCAATTAGCACCTGCGGAGCATATCCCAGCAGCGTTTTGGCTCGCTCGATGCTCGCAAGGGAGTGGCGAATATCGCCGACCCTAAAATCAAGGTACTGCGGCTCGGCCGGAAACTCTCGACCCACTGCTGCGCCTAACTCGGCTGCAATCATCCGATAAAGCTCATTAAGGGAGGTGCGATCCCCAACTGCCACATTGTAGGCCTGCCCAAAGGCAGCATCGTTTTGGCAACAAGCACCAAGAATATTGGCCTGAACCGCATTCGTCACGAAACAAAAATCCCGGCTGGTCTCGCCATCGCCATAGATCTCGCATGGTTCTTCCGCCATCAAGGCACGCACCCAGCATGGCAACACCGCCGCATACGGTCCGTCTAAACTTTGCCGCGGACCAAAGATATTAAAATACCGAAGGCCGATAAACTTAAGGCCGTATACCTTGGAGAAAACCGCAGCATACTGCTCATTTATCAACTTTGAGAGCGCATACGGAGAAAGAGGCGCGCCGATTTTCTCCTCTACCTTTGGTAGCTCCGGGGCATCACCATACACGGAACTTGAGGAGGCATACACAATCCGCGATACACCCGCCTCGCGTGCTGCTACCGCGATATTTACAAACCCACCGACATTCACCTGAGTACAGCTCACTGGGTCATCAATCGAGCGCGGCACAGAGGCAAGAGCCGCCTGATGGAGGATATAATCAGCATCTTTCACGGCGACACGACAGTCGGCAAGCTCGCGAATATCACCACGGATAAAGCTAAAGCGGCCCCACGCTTCAGCGCCCACGATATCTCTGACGGCAGCAAGGTTTTTCTCACTACCAGTTGAGAAGTTATCAAGCCCCACCACGGTCT
>JBILUF010000361.1:0-2976 GCA_044371155.1 Bdellovibrionota bacterium | reverse complement strand
ACATCCTGAAAAACATGATGATTGATCCGCTGATGGATATAACTTTGTACACCGGTGGATTGACGCCATCGGCTCACAAAGGTCTCATTGATATGACCTCGCTTCAGGATGGAGAGATCCAAAAGCTCCCCGTCGATAGCAAACGCCTGAAGGTATTCCTGCTGCACCTTGTCCAAACGACTCCTAATGTTCGAGGGGATTATCGAGACTGCTGTCGCTCTATCCTGATTCTGCATACACGCACCACCCCTGAATAACTCCTTTACTTATACCTAGCGTGCTCAAGTATCCTTTGCCATACTTTCTGGGGCTGTTCAATGCAGCTCTGTTTTGCTTGGCGCTATCCACATTAGACTAGGCAGGCGATACCAAGCATCGAATGACCAGACCCGCTAGGAGCATGGCATGCAGGAAGAATCCCCTCAGGAACGTTATGTGAGCATCTGCTTTCTAAGCGAGCCCCACAGCGCAGACCAGCTATCCGGAACTCTTGAAGCAGCGGGAATACCAGTAATCATTCAACACCTTGCAATCGGTGGTGAGAATGGATTCGGAGGGAATGGAAATGGCGCTGATGCAGGGCACCTATCTCAAAAGCCAAGCCGCTCAAACGTAGCGGAGAGCCCTCCGGAGGAATTCACCGCTTTGGGATTTCGCCTTTTGGTGCCGATGCATCAGGCGCAAATGGCTCTTAAGCTTTGGGAACGCTATCGCCACCAGCATCGCCGTTCAGGTATCCATCAATTTGACTCCGAAAGCCTCGCTGAGCATGCCGATAAAGCCAGCCGCAAAGCGGCCTAGGTCTGGTGCAGCTACTCGTTATGCTGACTCTCGCCTCGCAATTTTCGTGCAAAATGTAGGTTAGTTCTCTCGAGAGCTCACCACCACATACGCTATAGCATCCCGATTCAGAGCCTCTATCTTACGGCAGTTTCCTCAACTGGATATGGCCTGGACATAAGTGAGTGGAAATTTAAATACGCTAACGCTGGCACTACTATCGCTAACAGCACCACGGCGCCAAGATACTTTAGCACTCCGCGAAACTCCTGGAAGATGAATCCAGCAGGGGCGCAAACAATCAACGCAAAACCTACCGCAAGGGGCAGATAGCTTTCAGTTCTGATTGATGAGCCAAGGTACACAACTGCCATACCGGGTACGATTATCAAAACCCCTAACATCACCTCACGCCGCACGTTCTGCACCGCAGCCATCACGACAGCCAAACTAGCAACGACAAACCATAATACCGCCGTCGCCAACTTATCAGAGCCGACAGCAACGATGCTATGCATAGCGGACTCGAACAACGCCATGAGCTTGACCGAGTAATCAGGAAGCTCGGTTTGCACGGCTTTAGCGGTGGCATCCAGAGCCAGTCGGCCCCCGCCTGAGGGTTGGAATCGCAACCACTCTGAAATCTTCCCCTCAATAGTCGCTGCCTGAAAAAGCTCACTAGGCCCGATCACATATTGGTAGATGAAGAAAGCCTGTCCGAAGGCATAGAGTAAAACCACCCAGAAAAGAAACTGCCCTCGCTGCCTCACCTCCTCCGAAGATGCCTGCAGAAATGCGGGTAAGAGAATTAGAAATGCCTGCGAAGACAGCAGCGCAGCGGTGCAAAGAACGATAGCTAGGACATCTCTGATTCTAGATAGGCTACGGCCGTAAGCGGGTCTGCCAACGCAGCATAAGGCGGCTAAAAATAGCATCAATGCCAACTGGTGTGGATTCATACTCGCGGCACCCTTCCAGAACACCATCGAAAATCCAAGCAATGCCATGCCTGAAAATGCCACCAAAACCGAGGCGAACCTCTGCACCAGAAACCAGCCAAAAAAAACAAGGCCTAACGCAGCAACGCCCCTGTGCCAAAAGAGCATTAAATCCTCGGGTATCACCTCTCCCCAAGATAGCCCCACAAGGCTCACCAAATAGTTGACCACGAACAACAACGGAAATTCGGCACCACCCCGAGCGCGTGCCCCCCGATAGGCCTGCTCGACCTGCCAGCTCCATTCACTCGAATCGATCGACAGAGGCACTCTGACGTACAAGCCCAAAAAAAGCACCGCCAGCAAGATCACAAGTAGATAGCTAATGCTCTCTCGAGACTCTGGATAGACAGCCTGTGTAGAGGAAACTCTGTGATTCATACCGGCATGGTAGCTCCTCTGAGTCGAGGGGACTACTGGAAATGTGGAGGAACTAACGGGTCGGGATAGCAGTAAATACCGCGTTATCCCCCACCCCAAAACTTGGCCGGCCTAGGGCTTCCTTCCGACATATAGATAGGCGATGCCAAAGGTCAGTGTTTGCACCGAAGAATTTACATAACCACACTGCGTAAGTTGATCTACAAACCTCTGCCCACACGGAAACTCCGCCGCTGTTTCCGGCAGATAATTATATGCATCTTTGTTCCCGGTTAACCCGCCGCCGATGTGCGGCATGATCCATTTCGAATACCAACGGTAAAGAGCACCGAATAGCACCCCTGGTGGCTGGCCAAACTCCAGCACCACCAAGGCGCCCCCTGGCTTTAGCACCCGGGCCATCTCCGAGAGTCCGAGCGAAAGGGATTCCAGGTTGCGCACTCCAAATGCCACCGTTACTCCATCAAACGATTTATCGGGGAATGGCAGCCGCAGCGCGTCTCCCTGAACTAACGGGAGCTCCTGATGCCCGGGACGTACCTGCCCCACCCGCAACATCGGCAGAGAGAAGTCAGCTCCCACAACCGAAGGAAACCGTTTTCGTAGCAAGACCAGAAGATCCCCAGTGCCAGTGCAAAGATCCAAAATTCGCCCAGATGGGGGGTGCGGCAAAGCTTTAACCGCGCGCCGCTTCCAGAGGTGATGAACCCCAAAACTTAGTACCGTGTTAGCCAGGTCATACCGCTGGGCGATAGAGCCAAACATCGACTGGACATTCTTTGCGACGACCTTGGGGGACACAGACCTCCGGATATTC
>JBILUF010000360.1:0-2985 GCA_044371155.1 Bdellovibrionota bacterium | reverse complement strand
CCTCTGCTTCGCTTCCGGGTTCGCCCGCTCGCATCATGCCGATATGTGAGTGTGCGTCGATAAATCCGGGAGTAACAACTCCAGAGAGTGAGGCGGCCTTTGATCTACCCTTAGTGATCGACGTGATATGACCATCTTTTACCTCAATCGTGCGATCTTTGAGCTTTGTCTTGCCGTCATATAGCTCGGAGGCGTGTATATATATCGACTTAGGCATTGCTAATCCTGTGGTAGCGTTTCAACCCTCGCTGCTTGAAGCCAGCCTTCAGCGGGGTAGCTTTGACGCAGAGTCTCTAGTAAGCGAAGACAATCGGCCGCAACATAGAGCGCAGTCCGTTGGGGTCGTAGATTGCCAGCACTAGAATGCTGCTGAGAAAAAATAGCATCAGTCCGGAGAGTAGCGCCAGGAATGGATCGTCTCTCAGCTCCTGTCGATACGAGGTTACTAACCCGGCAAGGGTGGGTAGCACAGCTCTTGTGATTAAGAGGAATCCTAGTATCGAAAGCAGGAGCACACCTGATACCGAAAACATCAGGCTTGCTATCCGTACCACCATGCTGCTGTCCATAGTATTCTCCCAGTAATGATTCCTTGTCACGCTGGCCTGTTATTACCGTGGGGTATTTTGAGCCGTTTAAACCTCTTCCGTTCGGCACCCTCAATCATCGCCAGGTGCTGTTAAAGGTCATCTCGCCTTGCCCCTAAACCGTTGGGGATTCCAAGCAACTCTTTATCAAATTCTCCGATTAGGTGGTGAGGGCTAGGCCTTTTAAATTGTAGGAGAACTCATGAATATTAACAATTTCAAACTGCTGACTGCGTTTATCGCTCTTTTTGGTTGTGGCGCTGCATGCGCTTCCGCAGAGACCCTTTACCAAGAGGTATCGCCAAGTGGGGAGGAGGCGGTGATTAATCTTGACCCTTCGATGGCTGGGAAGACGCTGAAGCTCTTTGCTGCTGCTACCAATCCCAACCACCAGACAGCTGATATAGTCATGATGGGAATCGGTGGTGAGCGGATGTCGGTGGAATCCTTCACGATGAATGGTGCTGAGACAGCCCGTGAAGCGTTGGAAGGAGGGAGTTCGGGATTGCCGTTTTGGTTTGATGGGCAGGGCTTTCCAAGTCGTGTTGTACCTGGACGCGATGGCGCGGGTGATTCGCAGTGTGGCTGCCTAACCGATTCGCAAAAGGTAAATCTTCTTGCCGTCATGAGGAAGAATGGCTTCCCGTATCTCACCACTGAGGGTCTTTGTTGGGGCATGGGGCAGGCGCCGGGTGGGGTATGCGCGGGGGGTGCCGTTTCGGCGGATGCCGGGGCGCTGGCTTCAACCCTGCTTGCTACGAGCTTTGTGCCGTACAACCGCTGTGTGCCGACACTTCGTCATGGCGTGGCTGTGGTGATTGATTTCTCTGGCGTGCCAGCAAGCGTGCTCGAGGGAAAGAGTCTACGAGTTGCAATCACGATGCGAAAGTTTAGGGGACGAAGCGGCTCGAATTGGGCTACGTTTAAAATTAGTGATGGCAAAAAATTCCCGGGGTGGATATCGCTGACCGAGGTAGTCAGCCCAGATACCACTCTTGACGACATTCGATTTGTCACCTGGCAAGACCGTGGGAAGAGCAAGAGTGAGGAGCGTGTCCGTAAGGCCTCGCGCCGAGGGGACTATGTCTACTATGGTAGTAAGTTATATCGGCGCACCCCAATTAGTGGTCTCCTAACAGGTGGCAAGGGCACGGTGGAGGTGTCTCGATACGGGGAGGGGTACTCATTCTGTGCTAAGTTCACTAAGAAGAATCGTCAAAACTTCAACGGCTATAGAAAGATGGGTGCTCAAATTGGCGCACCCTCGGTGAGGGTGAGGATGCGCCCGGTAGTGACTCCATAACTGAGGGGAATCTGTTGGTGCCCAAAATAACAACAGATCACTGCAAGGCTGGGAGGGGGATTGGCAGGCGGATTGAGGCTTGCCAATCCCCCAACCATATAGGTATCTGAATTTACACCTAAATTGGGCGCGAATGAGCCCCTCTAAGGGCCGCACAATCGGCTGGAATTCGGTTCGCTGCCCAGGGCTCGTGGTGGTTAGGATTAGCATTAACTCCTGTGCTACACTCCGGCCCTTAGCTGTAGGTGGATTTATTCCACACGGCTTATCCACCCCCTTTGTTACGCAACGATAGGCTGAGGGGCTTTTAGCAGTTTGGGAGTGCGCTCACCGATGAATCGAATCTCTCTGGTAATTCCGCTATTTAATGAAGAAGAGAATATCGCGCACCTCTATAACGAGGTGACAACGGCGCTACGCTCCTTTGGGCGAGAGTATGAGATCGTGTTTGTCGATGATGGTTCGCGTGACCAGACTCTAGCGAATTTGCAATCGGTAGCGAAAAATGATCCGGCGGTGCAGATCATCCAGTTTCGCCGCAACTTTGGGCAGACAGCCGCAATGGCAGCAGGTCTTGAGTTTGCTCGCTACGAGATCGTAGTGACGATGGACGGAGATCTCCAGAATGACCCGAATGAGATTCCAAAGCTGGTGGCCAAAATTGAAGAGGGGTACGACCTGGTAGCTGGCTGGCGCAAAAATCGCCAGGATAAGTGGCTTAGCCGTAAGCTCCCAAGCAAGATGGCCAATTGGCTCATCTCGCGCACCACTCGTGTGCAGCTCCATGATTATGGGTGTACCCTCAAAGCTATGACCAGTGAGATCGCCAAGGGGATTAAGCTCTACGGGGAAATGCACCGTTTTATCCCCGCTTTAGCCGAGGAGATCGGTGCCCGTATCGCTGAGGTGCCGGTAAACCATCGTGCTCGGCTCTATGGAAAATCCAAGTACGGTATCTCCCGCACGATCCGTGTGGTACTAGACCTGCTCACGGTTAAGTTTCTGCTTGGGTATTCCAAGCGGCCAATTCATTTTTTTGGTACGTTCGGTCTTTTAACGAGCGTTGCTGGGGGTTCGATACTCACCTACATTTCC
>JBILUF010000359.1:0-2990 GCA_044371155.1 Bdellovibrionota bacterium | reverse complement strand
GGCTTTCTTTTCAAACAACCACCACTATGGCGCATCAGTCCCAGACGGCAGCAGATTCCACCCAAAACACGGCTCCGCGCGCCACGGTCAGGCTTGGTGTGATTGTGTCCTTGGTGAGCTTGGTTGTGACGCTGGGGGTGGTGGAGCTAGCACTACGATTGGGTGGCTTCTCGTATCGGCTGTATCCGGAAAAGATCGAGTTTGGCTGGCCCAATCCTACGGCGATGGCGAACTACTACCTTCCTGATGAGGAGCTGCTGTGGGTGCCTAAGGATTATCAGGATCGGGTAGCGGCGTTAAAGCAGTCGCCCCCAACGGTACTCTTTATGGGGGACTCCTGTACAGAGTTTGGCACTTACGATACGTTTTTTGCTACTCATGCCGCGGCGGCGGGTCTGCCGGAGTTTACCTCTGCCAAGCTTGGTGTGGGCGGCTGGTCCTCGTTTCAGGGGCTGCAGCAGATGCGGCGTGATATCTCTGCAATCGCTCCCAAAGTGGTCACTATTTATTATGGTTGGAACGACCATTGGATTGGCTTCGGGATTCAAGACAAAGAGATAGCGCGGCTACGCTCGCCGGCTTTTACCTTGCTCGAGCATTCGCGGTTTGCCCAGCTTGTGACCAAGGCGGCGCTGTCGCGTGGGGTGAAAGGTCAAGAGGTGCCGCTCCGAGTGGCGCTACCTGACTTTCGCTCTAATCTTGAAGGTATGGTGCAGATTGCCAGGCAAGCTGGGATCACTCCAGTGTTGCTGACGGCTCCAAGCTCGCATCGGATGGGACAAGAGCCGGAGTATTTAAAGAAGAGACACATTAAGGATTTAACCCAGCTCGTGCCGCTGCATCAGCAGTATGTCGATGTGGTGCGTGAAGTAGCGATCAAGACGGGGGCCCCACTCTGCGATCTAGCTGCTGATTTTGCCGCGTTGCCTCAGCCGGATATTGATAAATATTTCAATAAAGACGGCATTCACCTCACCAAGGGCCCGGGTGAAGGGTATGATAAATTAGCTGCGTTTTTGGCAGACTGCTTTAAACAGCGCGGGATAGCACTCCGTTAATCTCTATGTTGGCTAATCTCGATGTTGGCTAATCTCGAAGTTGGCTAATCTCGATGTTGATTGCTCTGTGAGGGGACCACCATGCCCCCTAGACGGCACTCCCAGAACCCACAGACAGTGGGCCTATCTACGCAATTAGCTCACACCGCATCGATCACCTGCCCCGTCATCTTCCCCTCGATGGCTTCGATGTATCGCTCGGCTACTCGCATCGCTGGGATCCCCTTTGAAGGTTCCATTTTAAGCTTCACAAGGGTCTCTCGCACCCAGCCTGGCGCTATCAAATTAAGCCGGATATTTCGCGGTAGCTCGCGTGCTGCTGCACGTACGAACCCTTCGAGCCCGGCGTTGCACATACTTATAAGCGCACCACCTGATTCAAATGGCTGACGGCTGGCGATGCCGCCGGTGAGTGTGATCGACCCACCATCAAGCAGGGAATCAAGGCCATAGCGCACTAGGTTGACCTGCCCCATCAGTTTGTTGCGAAGCCCTTTTTCAAAGTCAGTGTCGCTAAGTTTTAAAAGCGGCGCAAAGGCTGCTACCCCCACCGCACAAACCACCGCGTTTAGGTCCTTGAGCGGGGCAAACATCCGCTTGATACTGTCCGGATCACTTAAATCCACTGGGAGGGCTGCGTTATTGAGGCTTGCCGTAATTACCTCCACGCTACTGCCAAGTCTCTGCACAATTCCGGATCCGATGGTGCCAGTTGCGCCAACAACAAGTATTCTCATAGGGGCTCTCTCTCCTTCGATACTCATTCTTATCCAAAACGTGGCGAGAGGTACAGAGGAGAGTTAATAGAGTAGAGTTTATAGGTCAGAGTTGTGTGGCTGGAGGTTTGTATTTGGAAATCTTGGGGTTGGCATCATGACTGTTTGCCATGCCTTACAATCTCCCCTTCCACCATATAGATCACATCTTCGGCGATATTGGTGGTGTGGTCTGCCACCCGCTCTAGATTGCGGGATACAGAGAGGTAGTGGATATAGGCATCAGAACTCTCTGGATGCTTTTTGATAAGCTCACCGAGGGATGAAAACATCTCGCGGTGAATCGCATCTATCTCGCTGTCTGAGCGCATCACCTCCCAGGCAATTTTGGCATCCAGCATAACGAGTGCCTGCAGTGCAAGCTGCAGCATCCCTTTTACCTTATCAGCCATCGCATTGTAGTCTAACGGGGTATGCACTCTGGGCAGACTCGCCAAAGAGACAGCGCGCGAGGCGATATTTACGGCGAGATCCGCAATCCGCTCGAGGTCGTTATTGATCTTAAGCACAGCGATAATAAACCGTAGGTCAATTGCCACCGGCTGATGGAGAGCCAGGATTTTGAGGCACTCTTCTTCTACCTCGACCTCATGCCGATCAATTGTGGGGTCAGACTCTATAACCTGCTCAGCGAGGGTGGTGTCACGCGCGGCTACTGCCTTTGCTGCTTTAAAGAGCATCTCCTCCACCTCGGCGCTCAGGCCAAGGATCATTTTTTTAAGCAGCTCCATTTCGCGCGCAAGATGTCGAGGCATACTACCCAAACCTCCCTGTGATATAGTCCTGAGTCTGTTGGTGGCGTGGGTTAGTAAATAACCGATTAGTATCGTCTACCTCGATAAGGCGCCCCTCAAAGAAGAATGCGGTGCGGTCTGATACCCGAGCTGCCTGCTGCATATTGTGGGTGACTATTACAATAGTGTAGTGCGAGCGTAGATCCCGTATGAGATCCTCTATGCGAGCGGTCGACTTTGGATCGAGCCCCGAAGCTGGCTCATCCATCAGGAGAATGCGAGGCTCTACCGCTATCGCGCGTGCGATGCATAGCCGCTGCTGTTGCCCGCCGGAGAGATCAAAGGCGCTGGTCTGGAGCCTTGATTTGACATCATCCCACAGGTCAGCGCGTTGAAGGCTATGCTCTACAATCTCATCAAGC
>JBILUF010000358.1:0-2993 GCA_044371155.1 Bdellovibrionota bacterium | reverse complement strand
CTTCACCGGGATGCTCGCTGACCTCGGTATCTCCACCGATCAGCTCTTTGAGGAGCGCGGGTTCTCGTTCAAGGATGACACGCCGCTGGATATGCGGATGGACGAGAGCCAGCCGGTTTCAGCTCATCAGCTGGTCAACGATCTCCCGGAGCGTGAGCTGTATATTGTTCTGCGCGAGGGTGGCGTTGGGCCCGAGGCAAAGCAGGTGGCCTCGGCAATCGTGCGGGCGCGGCCGGTCGGGACGACTCGCCAGCTGGCCGAGCTTGTGGCAACCGTGCTGCGCGGGAAGCATAGAGAAAAGCAGGTGCATCCTGCCACTGTCGTGTTTCAGGCTCTGCGAATGAAGGTTAATGAGGAGCGGGCACAGATTGAGGCGTTGCTTGACAGCGCCCCCGCACTGGTGAGCTCGGGTGGGCGATTTGTTGTGATTACCTTTCATTCAATCGAGGACAAGGTGGTAACCCAGCGAATGAGGGCCTGGCAGCAGGGCGGGGAGTTCTCCGCTGTTATGCCCGGAGCAAGGCCGGCTCGGGCACTGGGTAAAATGGTAGAGAAAAAAGCGGTTGCTCCAGATGATTCCGAGGTGGAGCGAAATCCCAGCGCGCGTAGTGCGCGGCTTAGAATATTTGAGTTTGCGTAGTGTGCATCTGCGGTGGGGTGCCGCGGTCCTCCTAGCACCAGGGATGGTGGCGGAGGGGATTTTTGGGTGGTTCTTGAAGCGGTGCAAGGGTTAGCCATCGCGACAAGATATAATCAGGGGGGGAGTTATGGCGGTTTGTTTGGATTACCAATCGGTGTACGCCAAGCGGGAGGTAGTAGTTATCTCGGTGCGTACGCAGGTCGTTTTGGCATTGTGTCTTTTGGCACTTCTAGGTTTCAATGTCTGGCTAAAGATCTCGATCACAGATGTCGGATATCAGCTAGCCAAGGAGCGCCAGCGCACCGTCGATTTGGATCTTTCTCGGCGAGAGCTTGAGCTTGAGAGATCGGTGCTGCTGCGTGCTGACCACCTTGAGGCGGCAGCACGCAGGAAGCTTGACCTGCGGCCTCTCAATCCGAGTCAGGCGCGTCGGGTGATCGAATAGGGTATTGAGGCCATTTGGGGTGCAAGTATGGCAATCAGTCGAGCGCAGGGGGACAGTAGGGCACAGGGCGGTCAGACCCGGTTTGATTTCGCTCCGCGGGCGCGGAGTCTCTCCCGGCATCGTTGTTTAACACCTTCTCAGAAGCGGGCGCGTCTCCTCCTCATCTCAGGTCTGAGCGTCTGCTGGGTAGGATTGCTAATCGCGCGACTATATAGTCTTCAGATCGCCGATTTCGAGCGATGGCAGGACTGGGCCCTCAAGCAGCACTTCTCCGAGGTCCGTTTGGCATCAGAGCGTGGACCAATCCTGGATCGCAACGGGAAATTACTGGCGGTGTCGGTGCCGGCAGGGTCAATCTATGTGCGCCCCCGTCAGGTAAAGGATATTCAGGCAGCTAGTACCCAAATCGCGGCTGTGCTGAAGATGCAGCCTGCCGATGTTGCTGCGCGCATAAAAGAGCCACGACCTTTCACATGGATTGCTCGGCAGGTGCCGCGACCTGTTGCCGACCGTGTGAACGAGCTTAAAATCCCTGGTGTTGGTACGGTGCTCGAGTCAAAACGGCTGTATCCACTATCTGAGGCCGCAAGCTCACTGATTGGGAAAGCAGGCGTCGACGGGAATGGACTCTCGGGTATTGAGCTACAGTTCGACAGGAAACTGCGCGGTGAGTCCTTGGAGACCACCGTGCGAAAGGACGCCCTCGGTAACGTCATTGATGTGTCCGCTCAGGAGGGCTTTGAGCTTCCAAAAGGGGAAGCAATTAAGTTGACCATTGATTCAGTTATCCAAGCGATGATGGAGGACGAGACTGAGGCTGGTCGCAAAAACGCGAATGCAAGACGTGCGTTGGCGGTAATGCTAGACTCAGAGACCGGGGAGATTTTAGGCATGAGCCAGTCCCCATCCTATAATTTCAATACGAACTCGCACGCTGGCGCCAAACTTGGCAACCTCGCCGTAGAGACGGTTTTTGAGCCTGGCTCGACGATGAAGCCGCTAGTGGTTGCTGCTGCCCTTGATGCTGGGGTGGTACGCCCACAGGATGTGATCGATTGCGAGGAGGGGCGCTATACGGTGGGTGGTAGGACCATTAAGGATGTTCACCCGTCAGGACTGATCTCAGTCTCGGACATCGTAATTCGCTCTTCGAATGTGGGAATGACCAAGATTGGCATGAAGATGGGGCGCGATGGGCTGTATGACGCGCTTCGGCGTTATGGTTTTGGTGAGAGCCCACGGTTGGGGCTCGCGGGGGAGACCCCTGGCATTCTTCGTAAGCCTGAGCGCTGGGCCGTTGTAGACATTGCAACGCATTCTTTTGGTCAAGGGGTAGCGGTGACGCCATTGCAATTAGCGCGCGCTACCGCTGCAGTGGCAAATGGAGGCAGGCTACCAAAACTTACGGTAGTCGATGCAGGCGCGCCCTTCGAGAGCCACCGCATTCTCTCGGCAAAGGCCGCGGGTCAAGCACGCGAGATGATGTATGGAGTGGTAGAGGACGAGCACGGTACGGGGCACAAGGCTGAGATCTCAGGGGTTCGTATCGGTGGCAAGACGGGCACAGCGCAGAAAGCCCGCGAAGGGGGGCTTGGATATGAGCCGGGTAAATACATCGCGGGTTTTGTGGGATTCGCCGATGCTGCACCTTTGGGAGTACAGAAAAATCTAACCCTTATGGTGGTAGTAGATGAGCCAAATGCCGGGACGATTTATGGCGGTACAGTAGCTGCGCCGATTTTTAGGCGTATAATGCAGAGAACTCTGCATTATCTCTCCACTTCAGAGCATTTGGGAGGTAAACCAGCTGGCCGGTTGGACCATGACGAAAATGGCTCGGAGGCAACCCTAACTCATACCTCCGGTAGCAATACAGTAGCTCATCAGCCAGCCTAAAAGGGGCTGCAC
>JBILUF010000357.1:0-2999 GCA_044371155.1 Bdellovibrionota bacterium | reverse complement strand
AGTATATCGGAGCCCCGGCCCCGTTCGAGGATCTACCAGCCTCTAGAAACTTAGAAACCCCTCAATGGATCGTGCTGTAAGCCTTTCTCAATCGCCGTTTCCTGTGAGATTTCACCCCGCGCCACCAAGTCCTTAAGGTGCCAATCTAACGTCTGCATCCCGACTGCATGCGAGGTCTGCATAACACCCGGCAATTGATGAATCTTCCCCTCGCGAATCAGATTCCGCACCGCCGTAGTGCCGGTCAATATCTCCAGCGCTGCAACCCTCCCTCCAGAGAGCCGCTTACAGAGAGTTTGACTGATAATCGCCTGCACCGACTCAGCAAGCATCGCACGCACCTGTCCCTGCTGATTTGGAGGGAACACATCGATAATGCGATCCACCGTCTTAGGCGCCGAGGATGTGTGCACCGTGCCAAACACAAGATGCCCTGTTTCCGCCGCCGTCAACGCCAGCTGAATCGTCTCCAGATCCCGCATCTCGCCAACTAAGATAATGTCTGGATCCTCACGCAAAGCCGAGCGCAATGCGTTGCTGAAGGAATGTGTGTGCGGCCCCACCTCGCGCTGGTTGATAAGACAGCGCTTCGGTGTGTGCACAAACTCAATTGGATCCTCAATCGTGATAACATGCCCCTCTAGCTCCTGATTGATCCGATCAATCATCGCCGCAAGTGTCGTGGATTTTCCCGATCCAGTCGGCCCAGTAACCAGCACCAAGCCGCGCTCCTTGCGCGAGAGCGAATGCAGAACCTGTGGCATCCCAAGCGCCTCTAGAGATTCCACCTGGCTTGGAATTCGTCGCAACACCGCACCCAACCCACGCTGCTGACGAAACACATTGACCCGAAAGCGCGCCACCCCTTGAGCGTCCAGCGCAAAATCTAGCTCACTACGCTCCTCAAAAAGAGCCCTCTGGCTCTCATTCATGATCTCATACAACATCGCCTGGGCTTGCTCGGCTGAAAGCGCCGGCGCCTGAATTCTCTTTATATCACCATGCACACGCATCAGTGGGGGCTCGCCCGCGGAGATATGCAGGTCGGAGGCCTCATGTTGATGGGTAAACTCAAGAAGTCTGGTAATATCCATATTCGCTCTGACCTCAGGGTATCTACATCCAAATCACCACCAATCGCTGGAGCTCTCTCTTTTCTAGTCTCGGGGGACTGCGTCCCTGAGGTAGTAAAAGCGAGAAACTATAGCACATCCGCCAAAAAAATGAGAGCGCGACTCTATTCCGACGCTGTCCCACTGGGAGGCCGCCCTGCATGGTCTACCCCCAGCCTCTGGTATTGGATAGCTGGGAGAAGTATAACCAAAGCGGCGCAGATATCCGTAGTTACGTGGATAGATTGGTTTCGCTGATGTTGGTAGGTTCTTTTGAACAGATTCATACTCTCCGGGGGGGTCGCTTTCTAGGACTTAGGGGACCCGCACGCGCATGGTTTATAAGCCGGCTCTCGGAGACCCACCGCTCACTTGTTGTTGTTTGTAAAGACCGCTCGGAGGCCGAGGACTTAGAGACTGATCTACAGTTTTTTGTCCGCAACCGTAAGATACTCCTTTTTACCGCCTGGGATACCCTGCCGTTTGAGAATGTCTCGCCGCAGAGCGAGGTGCAGGCCAAGCGGCTTTTAGCCCTGCATCTGCTGGAAAGCGCCACCGCCCACATCATCGTAGCGACCGCTGATGCGCTGCTTCAAAAACTGCTTCCGCGTCGGATGTTTGAGGCCCTTACCTTTCACTGCACTCCTACCGATCCATTGAGTCGTAAAACTCTGATCGAGAAACTCACCTGGGCGGGATATCAGACCGTTTCGCTGGTGGAGGATATCGGCGAGATGGCGGTGCGCGGCGGTGTCGTAGATTTCTATCCCCCGGGGGCACCTGCCCCAGTGCGCGCAGAATTTCTCGGTGATGCTGCTCATCCTGAGGCGTTTCTTTCAGAGCTTCGATACTTCGAAGCCGATTCACAGCGTTCAACCGAGCCACTGCCAGGCGTCACCGTTGTGCCGTTACGAGAGCTTTTGCCGCTGCACCTAGATCCCGCCCTGCATCCAGCCTTAATCGTTGGAATCGATCGGCTCAAGGTGCGCGGCAAAGCGCTCGAAGTTCCTCCTCGTGAAGTTGCTAAGCACATGCTTGCCCTACGCCATGGCACCCAGCTTCCTGGCATGGAGCTTACTCAGGCGATCGCGCTGCCTGAAAAGCAGAGCTTCCTCTCGGTGCTGCGGACAGATTCAGCCGTAATTCTGTGCGATCCCTTAGGTACTGAGCAGGCGCTTGACCGGTATGATGAGATAATCACTGAGCGCGAAGCACGGCTGCCTGAGGAACACCTCTTGCTTCCAAGTCGCGAAGATCTGTATTGCACCCCAGCGGAGGTCCTAGCCGAGCTCAAGGCCCTTGGCCCAGCCTCACTCGACCTGCTTGAGATTGAGGAGACGCGTGATGGCCCGGCACCGGTGCGGTTTCAGACGACATCCCTTTCCACCCTAGCGACAAAGCTTACCTCTGCGGTGGGCTCTGGCAAGGCGTTGGCCCCGTTGCGAAAGGAGATCAACCGACTTCGTAACATCGACACCCATGTAGCGTTCGTAGTGGGATCGCGCGGACGGGCTGAGCGGCTGGCGCGCATGCTCCTCGACCAGAACTTTGACGCTCGCATCATCGAGGGATCAGCACTTGAGTGGCTTGGCTCAACCCATCGGTATCCGCTGGCGATTCTGATCGGCCATATCTCTGTGGGTATTCATCTCCCAGGAGAAAAGATCGCTTTTATTTCTGAGGGTGAGATCTTTGGTGAGCGCTCCTACCGCTCCGCCCGGGTCAAGCGCACCAATGTAAAGAAACTTCTCAGCTCCTTAGCACAGCTTAAAGAAGACGACTTCGTTGTGCATTCTGACTATGGCATAGGAATCTACAAGGGCTTAAAGCACATGGAGGTCGGCGACTCCGAGGGCGACTTCCTGCAGATCGATTACTCCGACAGCC
>JBILUF010000356.1:0-3005 GCA_044371155.1 Bdellovibrionota bacterium | reverse complement strand
CAATCAAAGCCGCCTCAATTATGACCAGTGGCAAGATGCTTGTAGCGGTGCGCCACCAAGATGAGTCGGGCAAGCCGCACTATTACGATGAGAATGGTGATGCGTTGGGCAACTTCTTCCTACGCTACCCAGTGCAGTTCACCCGCATATCTTCCGCTTTCTCCGCATCCAGATTCCACCCAGTGCTCAAGGTGCATCGCCCCCACAATGGCGTTGATTTTGCGGCTCCCACCGGTACCCCGGTCAGAGCAGTGGCAGATGGAGTTATTGAATGGGCTAAGTGGATAAATGGCGGCGGGAAATCCATCAAAATTAAACACTCCGATCGCTGGGCCACAGCCTATATGCATCTTTCAAAGTTCTCCCCGAATATCCGCCCAGGCACCCGCGTAAGCCGCGGCGAGGTGGTTGGCGCAGTCGGCATGACTGGGCTAGCAACTGCACCACATCTGCACTTCTCTCTGTATGATCGTGGTCGATATGTAAACCCTCTCACCACTGCTCTGCCGCAGATGCCAAATGCACGACCACTTCCAAAAGACTACCTGGTAGCTACTCTGCAGACCTTGCGATCGGCGCACGATGCACTCGCAGAAGAGAGAGCCAAGACCTTACTGGCGCGCAGATCTGTACCTGAGGGACGCCGCAAGGTATAACGTCGATTCGATGAAAGATACCGTTACGTTGCTGATGGTTGGCTCAGAGATCCTGGACGGCCGTACAGTTGAATCAAATTCTCAATTCCTTATTGCGGAGCTAAGCGCCGCTGGCGTCTCCGTATCGCATGTACTGTCATGTGGCGACTCAATGGAGGCGATTAAGCAGAGCTTTCAGTTCGCCATCAGTCGCTCTCGCGTCGTGATCCTATCGGGCGGACTCGGTCCCACCTCAGACGACATCACTCGCGAGGCAATTGCTGAGTGTTGCGACTTAAAGCTTGTGCTGCACGGCGACATCCTGGGCCAATTAGAAGAGCACTTTCGCAAGCGCAAGCGCCCTTTTGACCCATCTAACTGCAAACAAGCGCTGTTCCCAGAAACAGCAACCACGATCCCAAATCCAGTAGGATCAGCCTCTGGTTTTGCCCTCCGCATGATGGGCCCCGATGCGCCGGTGCTAATTCTCTCCCTTCCTGGGGTGCCAAGCGAGCTGCGGGCCATGACCACAAAAACAGTCATCCCGATGGTGCGTAGGGAGCTTGGAGCAAGTACGGCTCGCGAGCAACGGGTGCTAAGGGTATTTGGATTGGGAGAGTCGGTAGTGGGCTCCTTGGTCCAGCAATCGCAACCGCATCCAGATGTGGAGGTGTGCTTTCGGGTGCAGTTCCCACAGGTAGAGGTGCTCTGTAAGGGGACAAACAAAGCAGCCCTTGATGCCACTATAAAACGCGCACGACTCTCCATAGGCCCCGAGTATATATTCTCTGAGGAATTCGACGCGTCGATGGACTCCGCTGTCCATGCCCTATTGCTCAAACGACGCTCTGCAACAATCGCGGTGGCCAGTCATGCACAGCGGGCGCTGTGGGTGAGCTCCTCACTCGCAGTTCTGGCTCATCGGATTTTTTCCTCGGTGGTGCGTTAACCTACTCAAACGAGCTCAAAACAAGGCTCCTCGGCGTATCACAAAAGACCCTGCGCGATCATGGCGCAGTCAGCGATGCCACTGCGCAGGCGATGGCAGAGGGGGTGCGAAGGCTCACCAGAGCGCGGATTGGCCTCTCGACCACCGGCATTGCTGGACCCACCGGCGGTAGTGAAGCGAAGCCTGTTGGCACCTTTTTTGTTGGGATTGCAAATGGCAAGACTACTAACTCCTATCGCTTCTTTCTAAACAGCACCCGCAAGAACATCCGTCTCTATGCCTCCTGGATGGCGCTGGATGTGCTGCGGCGACATTTACTTAAACTCCCGATTCATCCTCATCGCGATCCTCCCGAGCCGGTAAGGCGCGCATGAGTTGCCTGGTTCGGGTCAGCGCACTCGCCTACGGCGGAGCTCTCTTGGGCGAAGTAGTTGAGGGCGCTCCCGAACAGATCGGCAAGCGCGCCTTCGTGCGATTTGCAGCGCCTCAGGAGCTAGTCAGAATATCGGTAGACCGCGAGGAAAAGCGACTGATTGAAGGCTCTCTAGTCGAGGTGGTTGAGCCCTCAACGCATCGTGTCCCTCCACTCTGTGAGTATTTCGGCACTTGCGGTGGCTGCGATCTGCAGCACATCGATATCGTCTCGCAACGAGAACTCAAGCGCTCGATGGTAGAGAGCACCCTGCGACGACAGGGGGGAATCACGCCCCGCGAAGGTGTTGCACTTAGCCAGGCTGAACTACCGGCATTTTCGTATCGAAGCCGGATCACCTTGCACCTTTCAAAAGAGGGTGAGCTTGGGTTCTATCGACCTGGCACCGGCATCGTTGTTCCGATTGAAAGCTGCAAAATTGCAGCGCCTGCGCTGAACGAGGCACTTCGAGCCCTTCAAACTCTCATCGTTGACTTGAAAGCCGATTGTGGAGCTATCGTACTGGAACAAGATCCTACCGGAGGAGTCGGAGTATTGCTGATTCCTCGCGCAGGACATGAGGGGCGACTCCAGCCTCCCCCCCGGATGGCAGAGCACTTTAGCCGGGTCAGTGTTAGGGGTAGGGCCCGGGAGGACAACGAGGAGCCTGACTCGCTGGGGCATTTTTCACAGGTAAACGCCATCGGCAACGCCGAGCTTATTAAACTAGCGCTCGAATACACTACCCACTCTGACATCACTGATCTGTATGCCGGAGCAGGTAATTTCTCCATTCCACTCGGCGCGCTTGGCAGAAACGTCAGCGCCGTGGAGCTTGATTCCACTCTCGTGGCTGCAGGTCGAAAGGTTGCAGAGCTGCGTGGAATCTCAACGGTGAGCTTCGTACAATCAAGCTGCGAGAGCTACGTAAAGCGCAACCAACTGTACCGATCGGTGTTACTCGATCCGCCGCGCAGCGGCGCGCGTGAGGTCGTGAGGCTTTTCGATC
>JBILUF010000355.1:0-3013 GCA_044371155.1 Bdellovibrionota bacterium | reverse complement strand
TTGAGCTTTTTAACTATTGCCCTGATTTTGTACTCCTGGATAGTGGTGGGCATATCGGCACTGCTGAGTTTGAGTTTCTTATCCCAAAGCTCAGAGCACCCTGTTTCATCGCACTTGATGACATATACCACGTGAAGCACCACAGGAATTTTCGATCGATGCAGAGTGATACTCGTTTTAATATTCTTACTGCATCTAAGGAAAAATTCGGATTTTGTTTGGCGCATTTTACCCCACGCTCTGAGTAATCTGATTGCGGACTGATAAGCGATGGGCGTTTGTGAGGGACCTCTACTTACCTGCCTTGCTCGACCCTCGCTATTAAAAAACTACCTTTGAAATCCTCATTAGGTGCTATACCCTAAGTCCAGCCCGATCATAAACGTGGCTGTTTAACTTCCTTATCCAAGGAGTCTGAAAAGTATGCGTTCTATTAGCCTCTATCGCTATCTGATCCTTTCGGCTCTCTCTCTTGCGACTTTATCGCCAGCTGCTAGTTTTTCTCAACCATTGATCAAAGCAGACGTGACTGGCCTTAAGGATCCGGATGGAATTAAACGGATGGAAGGCTCCGTACTGGTACTGGGCGAGTCGAAGGCGTTCGATGAGTTCACCATCGCGCTTGAGAAGATCGTTTTTGATTACAATTCGCAGAAGTTTAAGGATTGGCAGAAGCTTCGGGTCGAGGGCACACGCGATACAGTCTTTTATCGACTTCCGGGGGACGCCTCGACGTTGGAGGTATCAAGGAGTTATCGAAATGACCTAGAGGCCGTTGGGTTTGAGATAGTGCGCGAGGCCAACAAGGATGATCTTGACGATGGTTATGGCCGCTTCATGAAAGAAGTTTATGGTGTCACTGTTGGAGCCCAGCTGATGGAGTACCATCTACCGGCCGCAAATGACTTTAGATACCTGGTGATGAAGCGTGCAAATGAGGATGGCACGCAGAGCTATGTGGCGGGGCTTTTTGTAAAGATCCGTGATGTATGGGGCTCAAAGTATGCTGCCCCGGGTGAGGTGGTGACAAGGCTTGATGTCATTCGCACTCGGCCGCTTAAGAGTCGACTGGTGTTGGTCAAGGCCGAGGAGATGCCGAATCTGCTAGATGGCGCTGGGAAAGTGGTGTTGTATGGAGTATTCTTTGATACCAATCAGACGACCATTAAGCCTGAGTCGGCTGAGACTCTTCAAGAGGTGGCAAAATTCCTAAAAGACAACCCGTCGATGAATGTTATCGTCACAGGGCATACTGACAATGTAGGCACTTTTGAGTTCAACCGAGATCTTTCGCAGCGGCGTGCTCAGGCAGTAGCTGAGTGGTTGACTGCCAAACACGGCATCGACCGGGGTCGTCTTGTGCCGTTTGGTGCATCGTTTGCTGCCCCTGTGGCTCCAAACACTAATGAGGCGGGGCGTGCAAAGAATAGACGAGTAGAGTTGGTGCCGAACAGTTAGTGCCGAATAGTTTTTGCTCGTCGCAGCCAAAGCTAGAGCCTAACATTTTTTGTTAGCGCGCCCGCGGCGTTGCTGTTGCCTGATGCTGTGAGTCTTAGCCGATACGAGCCGGAAGGTAGTATTCCAGATGCGATAAATCGTGTTGCGCCCCTTTTTCGAACGGTCAGTGACCGGGTCGCAGCCGAGGAGATGCGGGTGGCTTCTGCTAAGAGTGTGAGCGCTGCAGCGCCTCGTAAGGTGGTAAAGACCCGTACGGCATACCGTCGTCTTGATAGTGGCTCCTTCTGAATGCGATCTACTCGTATCCGGAGCCGCACTCCAGGGGTCGTCGTTGGGGGTGGCGTGGGGGCCAGCCACGGAGAGTTCAGAGCGTATGCTCCCGGGGGGCCAGGAGTGGCGCGAAGGGTGCCAGAGCGATCAAAGGTAACTAAGTTATCAAGCTCTCCTACGGGTGCTAGTGGTGGACTGGGCCTGCCTCCAGCGGGAAAAGCTGCGATAGCGGCGGCAGAGAGGCCGGCTGCGGCGCTGGCTGGCTCAATTCGAAAGTCACCCGCGTTAGGGGCAATCAAAATGGGCTCGATAGTATTGATATGATTCTCGGCCCGAAGCTGGCTCTCTGAGCAGGTGGGATTGGAGTCGGCGCACCCTTGTTCGCCGCCTTCGATCCCAAGTGGTAGGGAAGGGGGCCCATTCCAGATAACGTTGCCCTGGATAGCAAGCCCGTCGTCAGTGCGTGCGGGGGAGGGCACATTTGTGCTCGCCTCTGTGCTGCGGGGCCCGTGAATAGCAACGTGCTGATATGCACTGACAAATCCGCTAGGGTTATAGAGGATGTTGTTTGCGATCGTGACATTTCGATTTGGGATCGGCACTTCGCTGCCCACAGCTGCCACCCCCCAGCCCCCGAGGGCGCGCCGCGCTAAACATGCGGTAGGATTGCCATCACAGCTTCGGCTGCCGAACACCACTTCGATGCCATGGCTTCGACTTCCCACCCGGTAAAAGGTGTTAAAGGCGAGCAAGATATTGAGTCCACCATTGACTCCAATCGCTGCTCCTTGCGTATCGCGTACGATGTTATTGGTGAATTTGATATCATATGCTTCATAGTGCACCCAGGGAGCGGTCATAAATTCAAATCCAGTACCCTGTCCCGCTGTGAATCCTCCGGTGCTGCAATTATAGAATTCGTTGGCTTCGACCCTCAGATAAGCTGAACCGCCTTTAACGTAAGCGCACCAATCCTCGGCGTTGTGGATCTTGTTTGAAAAAATATGGCCATACTGCACCGCGACAAAATCAATCGCGTTGTCATATGCCCCGTGAATCTCATTCGCTTCAAGGTAGATGTACTGGGATTGGTTGAACTTGATAGTTTCGTGCGCGGTCCGCGCTCCTCCGTCGAACTCACTGTCGCGCAGTAAAATATGTTTACACTGCTCGCAGTGAAAGGTGTCGCCCGCGGGGCTCGGTCGGATGGTTACACCGATCAGATACAGGTAGCGTGTGTCGAATACATTGAGGTCTCCGCCCAGCACCACCGAGGTGCGTCCAG
>JBILUF010000045.1:0-10416 GCA_044371155.1 Bdellovibrionota bacterium | reverse complement strand
CTCCGCCCTGCTCTGTCTATCAGAGAGCATATCCGCAAGGATAAAACTTGCGCCTGCTGAAAACACCGAACGCTCGGGATCGGACTCAGCACCTTGGGTCAACCGCAGCGCGGACCAGACACCCCCCTGGGCTATCGCCCGATATCCAGCCACCAGCTCCCACAGCGATACAGCTGGGGTACCAAGAGCCATTGAGTATCCATACATGACCGGGGTCTTCCCAAGGTTAAACCCGACCCCCCTTAACACGTCGGCAAATCGCGCCACCCCCACCCACGTTACCACCTGCACCGCCGGAATATTCAGAGAAGAAGCCAGTGCTACCCGCGTAGAGACCAGCCCACGATGCTTCCTATCGTAATCCTGTGGACGATATACCCCATGCTCCACCGGGATATTAAGCGGTGTGTCCTCTAATGTACTGGCAGCCGTAAGGAGCCGAGTATCCAAACCGGCAGCGTAGAGGAATGGCTTTAAGGTAGACCCCGCACTGCGCCGCGCTGTCACTCCATCAACGAATCGAGCCGTGGCATCAGCGCCAGTGTTACCCACATACGCCAACACTTCACCGGTAACGTTATCCACCACAAGTACTGCACCATCACGGGCGTTCTGGCGCGCAAGTGGCTTAAGGTGCGCACGCAGAATCTCAGCTACCTGACGCTGCAGCGCAGCATCGAGCGTTGACCGCACATCATTCCTGTTTGGAAACTCAGCAGCTAGGGTGGTCGCGACAAACGGCGCATCCGCCGGATCGGGTAGATCACGACGACTTGCCATAAGCCCCTGAGCGGCCTCCGAAGCGGCCTCACACTGCTCTACATCTCCGGTTTTTTCTAATACGGCACAGGCCCTCTGCGACACTGTTGCCGCCGCAGCATTAGGAGAGCGAAGCATCGCCACCAAGACTGAGCTTTCAGCGGGAGAGAGCCCGTCTGGATATTTCCCAAAGAGTTTTCGCGCTGCCGCCGCAATCCCCCGCAGCTCCCCTCGCAAGGGGATGAGGTTAATATACCCCTCTAGGATCTGCTCCTTGCTCCAACGCTGTTCCAACAATTGCGCGGTACGAATCTGCGCTATCTTTTGGCCGATCCCCTTTTGGCCCATAGCCCCCGCTAGCAGCGAGCTAAGCTGCATCGAGATGGTGCTACCTCCCTGGCGCTCCCCTCTGGCAATCGAGCGATATGCTGCCCGAACAAGGGCACGCCAATCCACCCCTGCATGAGCGAAAAAACGGGCATCCTCAGCTGCCACAATCTGTTCGATGAGCGAGCGCGGCACCTCTTGCAAAGTCACCCAGTGAAGCTTGCGCTGCTGAAACGATACCCGCTTGAGCTGTAACGGCTCCCCATACCGATCGCGCACCAACAGATCAGAGGTTGCAAAAGTTCCTTTCACCCCCTCAAATGAGGTGACCTCTGGCTGGGTTAGGGACAGCACCACCACAGCTGCCGTGACAACAGCGGCTGCTGCAACCACTCCTGCCCGCAATGCGCGTCGCATCAATTCCTCACCTTACGGCAATACGGTAAAGACCCCATTTGGCAACTCGCCAAACATCTCCGGAGAGTACATCGCCTCTATTCGGGTCGCGGGCAGGATATACTGGCCAGGGGTATTAAAGCGGATCAGATATTCAACTGACCCGTCCCCCTTCGGAAGCTCACGGAAATATCCGCGATATCCATCAAAGCCACGCTCCTCAAAGGTAGGGCCACTCCAGCCTGCACCACTCCCCTCTGTGAGTAGTGCTGAGTCTCGACCCAAACCATTGCCCAGAATGCTGGCCCCAGCTGGAATCGGATCGTCCACCACCACCCAGGTGCGTCCAGCCTGCGCTGAGAACGAGAGCTTCACCCGCGCTACATCCCCTACACGATACTCCCCCGGGTTTTTTTTCTGTACCGGCTCAATGGTTTTATGGATCTGATACCCTGCAGCCACCGGCGCAGTACGTGGGATCGCAGCGTGGCTTTCAAGCATAACCCACGGCGCCCCCTTGCCAGTATGTGCCAAGGTCAACTTGGAAGGCGTAGGTGGCCATGCAAATGTAGCAGTAAGCGGAGCGCTAGCCTCCCAGCGCACCTCAAACGGCCTCTGCCCCTCAAGCCCTGCCGTACTGGTTCCCTCCGGCGGGGTTGGTTCGAGTCGCTGCCGCTGCCGCTCAAGCGCTATCCGCCCCCACGCGTTTGCAACGGTTAGATCCCAGTGCCCTTGGCGTTGTCGCTCTAAAATTCCGCGAACAAGCCGCCCAGCGTCCTTTGAGAAACGGCCATACAGAGCATCATCACCAAAAACAGTACCAACAAACCGCACCGCTGCGACATCTGCTGAGGTCATCAACCAGAAAAACCCCTCTCGATCCTCACCACGAAACTGCAGCGTTGTGCCCTGCAGATCCAGCCGAGCACGGAGCTCCTGCTCAATCTCGGCAAGCCGCGTTGCACGGCCCGGCAGCTCTTCCATGCGCGCTGCGATACTCAGAAGGTTCACTAATGAGGCTGTCGGAAGAGCTCGCACTGCTGGCCACAAGCCCGTTACTGTAGAAGGCTCCACCTCACCGTAACGCGCCAGCGCCTCCAACGCCGCGATTCGACGCGACAACAGGTCAAGCTCCGCCGCTGAGATAGCCTGAAGCTTATACCCCACATCGGAGTAAAATCTCTCGATACTCTGATAATCGAGGGTACGCACCTTTCCCTCGATGAACCGCTTTAGGGCTGCGACCATACGCTTTTGAAGGGCATCAGGCAGCGACCATCCAGCCTCATGCGCAATAGACAGAAGGTAGGCCGTAAGAGTTTCATCTCCGCGGTCCATTGAAGGGAAATACTTCGCAAAACCATCCCGATCTACATAGCCAGAGAGATCGGCTCTAATCGTATCCCATAGAGTAGTATCAGCCAGCGCCACCGCCTTCGACACCCGCTGTTCCAGACATCCAAAGGGGTACTGCGCCATATATTCACGCAGCCCAGCGCCTGCATCCCCCAACGATCTGAGGAACGAGATCTGCAGCCCTCCCTTCCCGACAACCGCATCCCTTGGCGCCGCTACCGGCACCGACTGATTTGCGGTGAGCTGCAGCAGGGTCGACTGCTGCACCCGCACTGGTACGGCAGGAGCGATCTTTTGGCTCACCACCAGCGAGTCCTCTACCTCTCCAGCACGTGAGATAACAGCTGAGTATCTCACCTGATCGGTATCAGTGGGTACACGCATCGGCCAGGTGAGCACCCTTGATTCACCACTGGCCAGGGTCACCTCCTGTGAAGCAGCAGGCACCACCGCTGGGGAGCTTTGAAGCGATACGGCAACGGTTGCAGCCTCAGAGGTGGTGTTGCGCGCCGTCACCTCAAACGTAAAGCTATCCCCACCGCGCGCCATCAGCGGCATTCCTGCGAAGAGGATAAAATCCTTACTAGAACGAATCGAGGTGCTGCCGGTACCAAATCGTCCGGCCCCGCCAGTAGCGACTGCGACAATTTTAAAGGAGGTAATAGAATCATTCAGGGGCATCTCTACGGTGGCCTCACCGCGCTGGTCTAAAGTCACGGCAGGATTCCAGTACAGTAAGGTATCAAACAGCTCGCGGCTGGTTGATTTTCCCCCACCTCCGCCAAACGGCAGCGCTTTGAGCCCAAAATGCCGCTTGCCTACCACAAACATCTGCGCCGTCATCGTGCGCACAGCAAGCCAGCGCTCATCCATCAGCGATTCTAGAAGATTCCAAGATGTATTGGGCTTGAGGTCCAAAAGCCCCTCATCCACTGCGGCCACAGCAACCTCAGAGCCCTGCGGCGGGAGCGCTCCGTCTGCAGTACGCACCTGAATCTTGACCGGCACTTTCTGGCGCACCTTATAGACACTTCGCTCCGTGTTCACCCCAACTTTGAGAGAGTATCCTTTCCATCCCACCCGAATCTGCGCCATACCCAGACGGAATGCTGGCTTGGCCGGGTCAAACACTGCCGTTGGCTTTACCTCATCGATGCGACCACGCACCGCCATCACCGACACAAAGACATTCGGCCCGTAGTTTTCTTTTACTGGCAGCTCGATTATGGGATTACTTCGCGAAAGCGGCACCACAAAGGCATCAACAATCCCCTCCCGCTCCACGGTGACTAACGCGGTAGAGCTCTTAAATGGCACCCGCACCTGAAATCGTGCCGTATCTCCGGGCTCGTAATGCTTTTTCTCAGGCAACAGATCCATTCGGTCGGTATTCTCTTGTGCAAACCAATAGTCCTCCTGCCCCACAAAGACGACACTAGCACTCTGGGACTGTCGACCCTGAGCATCGGTGCTACTGGCCTCCAGCACAAACTCACCCGAGAGCTGTAGATCTGCGTTACAACGTAAGATTCCCGTCTCATCCGTAGTACCCGAGCACACCACTCCTCGATCGGACTGATCGACAGTGTTTTCGTAAGCGAACGTGCCTCCAACGAGCTTCTTCCGATGCGAATACACCTCCCGCTGCAAAAGCCGCACTACAACGGGGCGCTTGGGTACGGCCTTTCCGTTCCCCGACACAGTGGCGACCGAGAACTGAAAGGATTTTTGCAGATTCGCCCACCCCGCTGTCTTGATCCCGACAAGATAGGAGCTTGGGAGCAAGGGTAGCTGGGAGGATACGGTCTGTATCTCGCCGTTTGGATCTTTATACTCGAGCTCAGCAAAGAGCTTTGCGGGGCTTGCGATCTGCGGGAGCGACTCCAAAGTAAGTCGCGCCGACCCGCTTTGATCTAGCACTCCGCTAACAGTACGCACAGCGAGCGGGGGATTCGAGCTCCCCTCATACGGCTCGGGCGCATAACCTGCATCACAGCGCACCGGCTGTACATCCTGTGCAAACAAAAAGTCCTCATATAAACCACCAAACGAATAGGCAGCCGGCATAACTTTGTAGCGTAGCTTCACCGGAAGGTCGCTTGCACCACCGCCTGCTAGATAGCGAACTGAAACATCAAGCGGCATCAACCCTGGTGCGAGCACATCCTCTTGCGGCGGCACAATAACTCCACGCATCAACGGCACCCGATAATCCAACACCGAGAAGGCCGCTGTGGGGGGATATTCAATTGAGCCATCAGAGTTTTGCAGGAACAGATTGTAGTCACCCAGCTTTGCGTCAGGTGGGATCTTCCATGCACCCTCAGCAGATCCATTAGCTTTCCAGGTGAGCGGCAACGGCGTGCGCTCACCGGTGGCAAGGTTGGTCAACGCCATCGCAGGAGGCATATCGGCATTAGGAACAAGCTCAAAGCCCGCTACAGCCTTGCGTCGCAGAATAGTTTTAAAGTGCACCGTTTCGCCGCGCTTAAACAAGGCACGGTCGAGGATCGTATGGCCACGCTGAGGACGCCCCTGGTAATAGTCCTGATTAAGACCGTAACGCCACGGCTCAATCCCCTCATCCCACGTAGAGAGCACAAACGAGAGATCATCCCCCAATCGGGCGGATGTGATCAGCACACCATCTCGTACAGCTGCGGGGGTGACGCCTGGTGCGCTTACCCACTTCTGCTCGAGGCCACAGCGCTGCTCCTCCCAGCCCGATGGTAGGGCCGGGATATGGACGATTCCCGCTCGATCCGAACGCCCGCGAAATAGCTCGGCCCCTTTGCAATCATGCACCGTCACATCGGCATCCTCAACTGGCGCACCCGAATCTAGGGAAGTCACCCAGGCTAGGGACGACTCCTTACCCAGCTTTAGGTGCACCGCAAGATTGGTGACTAGTGCAGTAGTGGGCACGTACGCGGTAGTACCGGGCCCGTGAAGATCTCGTCCTAGCGATGGGCTTGCCACCTCAAGCAGATAAAACCCAGGCTTTTTAAAGGGTATCCCCACCACCTCAAACGGCTCTGGCCCCAAGGGCTTTTTGACTGTGAGGGTCTCGATACTAGTTAACGCAGAGGAGGAATCAAAAAGAGAGCTGGTGTTTTTCTCGATATTCTCATACCGATTCTGCACCGCTACGATCCATGGGAGAATCTCGGATGGGTTCGATACTGCCGCAACCTTCGCGGTGAGCTCACTAACAGTGGGCGCTCCGCTTGGATCGGCTCCACTTGGAGAAGCCACATCGGCGTCGATGCTTCGCACCGTCATCGGCAAGGCGGCTCCGGCGTTTCGCTCAACGATTCCAAAGATAGCGTTAAATCGAACCATCGGAGGGATCTTTCCGGTACGCACGGTAAGCGGCAGCTGCTGCCGATTCGAAGGAGCTCGCCCGGTCTTGTCACGAAGCCACTCTGGCACCACTAGCTTCAGTGCTTCTTTGGGCGGAAACGGGGCAGAAAACTTAAGCGCGTGATAGTGACTCCGATTCTCGGAGAAAAATGCCTTTTTGCCGTACCAGCGACGACCATCAGCCGCGCGTAGCACCACTTCCTCATCAGTTCCGAACTGATACGAGCGAAACGATTCCACCTCGGAGGTGAAAACAGCATAAATTGGCAGGAATGGATCACAGCTGCCATCGGAAAAAGTATGCGAACATCGGGTTGATACAGCAAACGGCGGACGCACCGCATATTCAAGCCGCATATCACTCCCGCGCACTGCGCCCGATGCTGACTTTACCCCCTTACCCCACACCAAGGTGGCCTTGCCCCCAGCGGGGAATGTAAGGCGCGGGCGCAGCACTAAGGCATTTTCGCGCCCAGCTAGCGAGCGCTCGGCCAACACCTTCTCTCGTGCAGCACCATCAAGCACCTGCACTCCCACCCGGTCTTTCATCCCCTCCACCTCAAAGTATACAGAGCGGGTCACAGAGTGAGCCTCGGCGGGGCAGTTTAGAAAGAGGACAAAACTCTGATTTTCATCAACCAACGATGGTGCCGGTGCAAATTCATCGCGTTCCTCTTCCCCAGAGGCCGTTGCCGGCACCGAGCCAACAACCATAGGCCCACCAGGTTTACAGGGATCAACTCCTGCCGGGGGCTTGGGCTGCTCAGTGGCGAATGAGAACACTCGCGGCCCTGACATCGCCGGGTGCGCCGCCTTAAATTCCTTGGTGAGTTCAAAGGTGCATCCTACCTCAGAGGGCAGATCGGCAGTGAACTCATACACCCAGGTTGCTGAGTCTAGCCACCGCCCGACTCCATCCGGGATAGCAGCCTCGGAAGGATCACGCTCAACTACCTGACGCGAGAAACAGCTCACATCAAAAGGATTAGGCAGCGCGCGCAGATCTCCAAGCAGTGCAATATCAGCTGAGAATCTCGCCCGTACCTGGCGCGCCGCACTGACAGCACCTTGCGGAGTGAACTGCTCTACCACCAAGGGCGATGCCGCTGCAGTCGACGCATAGGGAGCACCAAGAAGGAATACAAGGAGGCACCACAGTGAGGGATAGGATACTACCCAAGATTTTAATTTTACGCTTTTCATACGATCCACCGGCATACCGAAAGAGAGTGAAGTTATATAGCACAGCGCCATAAGAGTGCGCGGATAAAACTAGCACTTCCAACTAGATTTGAGGCGCCTGCGCCAGGGCGGCAGACACCCCACGTTGATAAAGTCGCCTTCATGAAGGCATCACACAGGGAGGCAGTAGCTGGCATAGCTCCCAACACCGACTAGACCTTTTAGCCTGCGGTTTAAATCTCGAGACTACTTCCGACTTGGGAGCAACTCGCAGATAGAGACTAACGGGAAGGAAACCTCTGTCAAAAGGTTGAAGCGAAACTCTCTTGGTCGCCCGGATGGCGACCGCAGGCACGCAGCTGCCTGGAGCGACGCGTAGTGGCGCGCCGTATTGCGCGCACGGAAGCTTCGAGACCTCCGGGAAACCCCCATGGACGGGGGATTCCCGGAGGTCTCAGATACAGTTGCTAGACCTAAATCTGATGATCGACGTCGGACTGAGCATGCACGACAAAAGCGCCCCGTGGACAGGCAAACTTTATCAAGGGGTCTGCGGCAAACTCGTTGCTAGAACTCCAGAAGGATACCTTCCGTTGCGACTACTGAAAAAACTGCTGAATATAAGGCCAGATAGCCTCGGTACCTAAAAGCCACATCCCTCCCAATATCAGCCCAAAATAGACAACGGTGACTACGAGCCAAAAAAGGCTCAGTGCCACCATAAGCCCATCCCGCTCAAGCGGAGCGAGCGCAGCACACAACGCCATTAGGGCTGGAAAGGTATTGTTAAGTGGTATACCAACAAACGGGATCGCCATCAGCAGTCCCGCTACGCAGATTAATCCCCCCACCATTGATTGACCGCCCTGCCGCGCAATCAACCATTCAAGCCGCGGGCGGGTAAACCGCTTAGAAAATGACAGGATCGAATTGGCAAGGGATAACAATTTGTTCCACGTGGTCTGGGAGACCTCCATCCGCTCTAGCCGACGGGGCAACCAGGGAGTCTCGCGTCCGTGCGCGAACTGCCAGCCCAGCGCCGCTAGCGAGAGACCTCCAACAGTAGCAAGGGGCCCCAGGGATATCGGCTGAATAAACGGCACGCACAGCAGCACCACCAACAACGGATAGGTCGATTGCTCAAGGGAACGAAACCCCTCACCGAATGTGATCTGCTGCTCTGAAACTTCCTGTGACATCGCCTCTCCTTTCTAATACCTGGATACTAGAACACCCAGCGCCCGGAGGAAAGGCCAGCGCCTAAGGAGGCTGCGCGGTCCCAGTTGCCCTAAAACTCAATCGCACCGAAGCACGTGCTGGACAGGTTGTATCGGAAATAGATGTGATCAAAGCACATTTAAGAGAGTGTTTGAGAGCACCCGAGTTGAGCATCTCTCTACAGCCAGACCGCAGGATTCGACCATGCTGGTAGGGCGAAGTGAAGTTTTCACCAGAAGGACCACCGAGACCACTAAGTTCCGGTTTCCCCTCGTGTTCTTGTGTGGGCCTTGTGGTGCAGAGCCGATTTGGGAGGTGTCCCTGGTCGACCCTGCTCCCCTCGGCGACTCGCTCGACTCTTCTGATTACTTCATCAACAGCAGGCTAAGCGCCATCACCGCCATCCCACCAACGAGGCCAAGCAAACTATCATGCGGCTTCCCGTAGGCACGACTTGCGGGCAGAAGCTCATCAAGGCTCACATACACCATAATCCCCGCCACAGCGCCAAACAGAAATCCCATCACCGAGCTGGGGATTGCGCCTTGATTCCCGCCAAAGATCAGCACTAGCGCCACATAACCCAGCACTGCACCGAGCGGCTCAAGGAGACCACTCAATACCGAATAAATGAATGCTCGCTTCCGGTCCCCAGTCGCATAAAATATCGGCACCGAGACACTAATCCCTTCGGGAATATTGTGCATCGCAATGGCAATAGCAATCGCCGCCCCCACCTTCGGGTCCTCAAGCGCCGCAAGAAAAGTAGCTATCCCCTCAGGGAAGTTATGAATACCGATCGCCACCGCAGTAAAAATCCCCATGCGCAAAAGCTTACTTCGGTGCACTGGATCTGTCGTTACCACTGCACCAGCGTTGCCAGCTAACTGATGTAGGGGCTGAATCTCCTCCTCAGTGTGTGGCTCATGGGGGTTGCCTCTAGAGGGTATGCATTGGTCGATCAAGGCACTCAGCAAAATCCCCGCAAAGAATGACCCTACATTGGCCCAACTCCCCCACGACTCTCCGTACGCTGCGGCCAACGAACTCTGTCCTTTCGCCAGAATCTCGACAAACGAGACGTACAACATTACTCCGGCCGAAAAACCGGTTGTGACAGAGAGAAAACGGAAGTTAGTGCGAGAGGCCATAAAGGCGATCGCACTACCGATGGCGGTAGCCAACCCAGCAAAGAGGGTCATAGCAAATGCGATACCAACGTTACTATCCATACTTCGAGCGTAGTCGCCTCTGGAAAATAGGGGCGCTGCCCCCGTCCTAGACCTCTGACAGGGTAGATGAAACAGGACAAGCGGGGCAACCCATCACCTACCAGTCCTGCCATTCAGCCAAGCAATAGCGAGGGCTTTGATAAATTTTTTCATAGCCTCAGCGAATCTGATATGCTCGGCAGTGATGTTTTGCAGCACGGACAAGTCCACACGCACCCAGCCATGCACTCCCAACTCTATCCTACGAGCAGCCCGGATTGCAGCGCTGAGCTTGCCACTGGCTGGATGCGCGGGGCAGTATCTGAACTCAGTAGATCACACCCCCTCCCTCCAGCGACACCACGCATTTGCACCTAGCGTGCCGCCCGATCCCTTTGATGCGCCGCCCGGGATGGGGTTAGCAGGCTTTGAATTTGTACGGGACTCGCTGCATCCAAGGTTTGAACCACTTAACAGCGCGAGTCTCCTCTCCACAGAGGAGATTGAGTATGCACGCTCTGTGCTTGCACCCCAAGGCGAGCTAACCGCAGAGGCAGTGCAGCGCCTTCCTGCAGGGAGCCTCGGGCGACTGGAGCCTGTAATG
>JBILUF010000354.1:0-3028 GCA_044371155.1 Bdellovibrionota bacterium | reverse complement strand
AAGGGACGTAATTTTATAGCTTTGAAGATCAGGGAGATAGCGCGTGAGAGAGGGATTCCGGTATTGGAGCGCAAGCCGTTGGCCCGTGCCTTGTACGGCAGTGTGGAGGTAGGAGCTGTTATTCCACGAGAGCTCTTTAAAGCGGTGGCGGAGGTGCTTGCATACGTGTATCGCCTCAAGAATCCGTATCGTCAGGCACAGCATTCTAAGAGGTAGAGGGATAAGATATGCAGTCAGCAGCAGCAAAAACATCTCGTCGGGCCCCCAAGGGTAAGGGAGTTTCCCTGAGTGCGCCACCAGCGAAGGCTGGGATAGTAGGATGGAAGCATCTAGTTATTCCAGTTTCTATCACCGCAATTCTTGCAATTTTGCTCTTTCCACTTCCAACGGCGGTATTGGATGTGTGTATCGCTATTAATATCACTGTTTCGCTCGTTGTGATGTTCTCCTCTCTGTACATCGATCGACCGCTCATGTTCTCCTCATTTCCTGCCATCCTGCTCATCACCACGTTGTTTCGGTTGGCACTCAATATTGCAGCGACTCGACTAATTCTGGGGAATGGCAAGGAGGGATTAGCCGCTGCCGGACATATAGTTCAGGCCTTCGGAGAGTTCGTCGTCGGTGGAAACTTCGCAATTGGTATCGTTATCTTTATCGTCATCAGTGTCGTTAACTTAAAGGTCATCACTAAAG
This sequence comes from Bdellovibrionota bacterium, assembly GCA_044371155.1. GTDB lineage: Bacteria > Bdellovibrionota_C > UBA2361 > UBA2361 > UBA2361 > CAZTER01. The sequence goes on along the minus strand of JBILUF010000354.1, from coordinate 2,332 downwards.
GTTCCGGACGTATTGCTGAGGTGGCAGCTCGGTTCACTTTGGATGCCATGCCTGGAAAACAGATGGCGATCGACTCTGACCTGAACACCGGCATTATCGATGAGGCTGAGGCTAAAGTCCGCCGAAAGGATCTCTCGCGCGAGGCGGAGTTCTACGGAGCGATGGACGGTGCCGCGAAATTCGTAGGTGGAGACGCGATTGCTGGCATTTTCATCGTTGGCATTAACATTGTTGGCGGATTGTTTATTGGGGTCGTTCAGCTCGACATGGGCTGGAAGGAGGCTGCCAAGATCTATACCCTGCTCACAATTGGTGAAGGTCTCGTTGCCCAAATTCCATCGATTATTATCTCCACTTCAGCAGGTTTGATAATTGCGCGCGCTGCATCAGGGGAAGATCTTGGCAGTGATGTTATGGGGCAGCTCTCGAGCTCGGATAAGCCCCTGTTCATTAGCTCCGCGGTCTGCTTCGGCATGGCCCTACTGCCAGGGCTTCCTTTTGTGCCGTTCATGCTTCTTGCTGCTGGAGTTGGGGCGATCGCCCTAATCAAACGTAAGGCGCTGGTCCAGCAGGAGGCTACTCCAGCGGAGGCGATACCCGGAGCAAAGGCAGAGGAGGATAAGCCGAAGCCAGGCAGCCGTGAGGAGGTGACTGGATTATTGGGGATGGATACCTTGGAGCTCGAGGTCGGATTCGAGCTGGTATCTCTAGTGGAGAGCGGGGATCTGGTAGAGCGTATTCGCTCGCTACGCCGGCAGTTCGCGGTGGACTATGGCTTTATCGTTCCGCCTATCCATATCCGCGATAATGTCAGGATTAAAGGTGGCGAGTATCGATTTCTGCTGCGAGCGGCACCGATTGGACAAAGCGAGATTAAGTCACAGCACCTCTTGGCGATGGATCCGGGCAATGTATCGACTCCGATAGAGGGTATTACCACCAAGGAGCCAGCTTTTGGACTTGATGCATTATGGATCCCTGACTCTGATAAGGAGCGGGCTCAGATTGCAGGATATACTGTAGTTGATCCATCAACGGTGATTACCACTCATATCACCGAGCTTGTGCGGAGTCATATGTACGAGCTGCTCACCCGGCAGGAAACTCAGTATCTCTTGGATACGGTCGCCAAAGACTCGCCAAAGCTGGTCGAAGAGCTTGTGCCAACACTGTTAACCGTAGCGCAGGTGCAGCAGGTGTTAGTGCATCTGCTACGCGAGGGGATCTCAATTCGGGATCTAAAGACGATTCTTGAAGTGATCGGCGACTGGGCGCCGCATGTGAAGCACCCCGAGAAATTAGCTGAGCAGGTGCGGCGGCGACTTGCACGATCGATAACTACTAAATACCTGTCGGCTGAAGGGATGTTGCCGTTAGTTAGTTTGGCGCCCCAAGTGGAGCGTGCCCTAGCCGAGGCGGTGCAGCAAAGCGATGAGGGATCCTATCTATCACTTGAGCCTGGATTTGCTCAGATGTTGATATCTCGTCTATCGAAATCCTCCGAGAAGTTTTTGGAGCTTGGGCAGACCCCTTTGGTGTTGGTGCCATCACATGTGCGGCCAGCATTAGCGCGGTTCCTTGAGCGTTTTGTGCCGGGTGTAGCGGTGATTAGCCACCAAGAGATAGCCGCGAACACCAGGATACAATCCTTGGGAGTGGTCGCCTTTGAATAGCTACCAGGATTGGGCAGTAAGATTTATGAGGCTTTGGCGAGTGAACAGTAATCTAATCTCGGAGTAGGTTCGCATAGCGAATGATTCCGCGTTGTTATGGTGTGAGAGAATATGCATAAAGCGATGCAGCAGCAGGGCATTACACGGGTTATCAGCTTTACCAGCGGAAAAGGTGGAGTTGGTAAGACCAGTTCAGTGTTGAATATCGGGATCTCGCTGGCGCGCGAGGGGCGCTCTGTGCTGTTGCTGGACGCTGACCTGGGCCTTGCGAATCTAGATGTAATGCTTGGAATTAGACCCCAGGCCACGTTGCATGATGTTCTTGAGGGGCGGAGCTCGCTGCGGGACATTTTAATCCCGGGGCCGGAAGGGCTCATGATTATTCCATCTGCCAGTGGTGTTGAGTCAATCTGTACCCTATCAGCTGCGCAAAGAATGCACCTATTAGAGGCGGTGGAAGAGATTGCAAGTAATTTCGATTACTTGCTTATAGACACGCAGGCGGGAATAGGCTCTGAGGTGATGTACTTCAACTCGGCGGCCGGGGAGGTGGTGTGTGTTATCAATGGCGAGCCGACCTCGCTTACCGATGCTTACGCCATGATAAAACTCCTCTCAAGGAATTACGGAGAACGGTCGATTTCCATACTCGTTAACAA
>JBILUF010000353.1:0-3032 GCA_044371155.1 Bdellovibrionota bacterium | reverse complement strand
CGAAAAGGAGGGGGCTCCAGCGGGGCGAAATGGGGGCCGGGGGAGACGAGACCGGCCTGCAGGTCGGCGGGTTAGAGGCAGAAGGAGGGGGGCTCCAGCGGGGCGAAAAGGAGGGTGGCTCCAGCGGGGCGAAATTTTTCAGTTTGATCTTCGTTAACCCGCTCTTTCCGCGTATAGTGCACCCACGGTTTGAGCGCAGGTTGTTTCTTAACCATAGAATTGCCCTCTAAGAAGTATTGTGACGGCTTTTTCAAACCAGCATTATTCAGATTGCGCGAAGTTAGGACCGCTCTCTGACCCTCTTCATGCATCGGCAGCGCGGCTGACCCTTGCATCGGCAGCGCTGCTGACCATTGAGCCAAAGCTCGAATTGTCTCACCGGTGGCTCTCCGATCTGACCGGATATCAGTTTAAGAATCCAGATCTGCTGCACATAGCCATCACCCACTCCTCGGCCCAAAGGCAGGTGGGGCTCAACTATGAGCGTATGGAGTTTCTCGGGGATAGAATCTTAAATCTTTGGGTCACCGATTTGGAGGTGCGTGCCGGTTTTGGCTGTCAGGGCCGTCGACTAGGTAAGCAGAGCGAGGTGGCCACATTCGTATCGAATCAGTTCCTTAGTAACGCGGCGGTGCGCTCGGGTTTGACTGAGCTTGGAGTGAGTCCCTCGGACCAGACCTTCTTAGAAGGCCGCAAGGCTGCCGGTGACCTGGTGGAGTCGGTTGCAGCGGCTATCTATCTCGATAGCGGCTCTATCGAGCATGCTGGGGGGTTTCTTAATTCGGTGCTGTCGCATGTGCGCACCTATAAAAAGTTTCTGACAGAGCTCCCAGTGTCCTCATCGACTGCACCAGAAGGCGAAGACCTGCTCTTTCTCCCTAAAGCGGTGCGGCATTTTGTCGAGCGTTTCGGATTCCAAGGGCGCGGTGATCGGTTTTTCTCGGCTGCTATTCTTAGCCAGCTCTCAGAATGCCGGCATGAAGGACTCTTTGCCGATCTCTATGGTTTGGGAAATCGCGCCCATCAATTGCTATGTGGTGCGCAGGTTTACTATGCGCTTGAGCATGCAACGGAGTCAGAGCTGTCGCGACAATCTGTAGAGTGCGGAAAGGAGGTCCTACGAAAGGTATCGTCCCAGCCGCTATGGGCTCCATGCGCAGCAGAGATGCCCGAGGTCAAAGGTGATGATCCCGCCGTAAATCGGCAGCGTTACCACGCTTTGATTGGTGCCGTGTATCGGCTTGGCGGACTCAATGCAGTACATCAGGCCTTTGGAGAGCTCTATTACGGCCCCCATGCGCAGCACCCACCACCGACGGCGCCGCTTGCGATGATTCGGCTCGCGCCGCTTGGCGCCTCTGCCACGGTGGCCTAACAGCGCGGGACGAAGTCCCCGCTGCATTTCGATACAAGACGCCTTTTTTCTCTAGCTTGCAATGATGCGGGGTATCAGCTGGGGGCCAGCCAAGTTGGACCCAGCTTGCTTCGACCTCTTTTGGAATTCTCAGCTGATCGTAGCGTACATTTGCGCACGACTTTCAACTGGCCTTTCCCGCCTACGATGCACCCGTAGTGCTGCATTTCTGACCGGCATTCTTTTGCCAGAGAATGCTTGGAGGGAATGAGTTACCCCCGGACATCTGGGGTTTTAATACGCTCCAATTATGGCGAGTGATGGCATCCTATCACACCATGACAGACTCTTAGTGCAGCCTTAATTGCACCTACTGACTCTGGGCTAAGGTGCTCTTGTAAAGCGCGCAGGTTTGCTCAATCGTGCGCTCAATAGTGAAGGTGGTGCGAACGCGCTCCTGAGCGCGGGAGCCCAGCGCAGCTCTAAGCTCTGGATTGTCCGCAAGAGTGATAAGAGCATGCGCCAGCGCCTCCGGGTCTTCCGGCTCCACCACCAATCCAGAGCGGTTGTGTTCAACCAGCTCAGGCATTCCACCCACATTTGAAACTATCGCCGGAATGCCCTGTGCCATGCCCTCGATCACCGCCTTGGCAAACCCCTCGCGCTTTCGTGACGGCATCACCACAAAGTCACATAGGCGAAGCAGTGCAGCCCCATCGGATCGAAATCCTAGTTCATGCACCCGCTCTTTCCTTCGCAGAGCATGGAGTGCTGTAGCAAGCTGGGGATCCCGCACCTCTCCAATCAGTAAAAGATGCAGCTCCTTTTCAGGTGGGACTCGGTCCATCGCATGCAGTAGGATATCAGCCCCTTTCACCTTGCGCATGTTCCCTAGGAACCCGCACACAATAGCCGTTGGCGGAATTCCAAGCGCTGCGCGGGTTAGGGTGGGGAGGGTCGAATACCAGTCCAGTGAGTGGCCTTTGTAGATCGTGACAGCCTTAGCCGGTGCAACACCGCAGGACATAAGATACTGCCGCACCGCCTCCGAGACGCAACTGATTCGATCTACTCGAGGGCTAAGGAAGCTGAGCCATGAGAGGGGATCGAATCGGCTTACGTGCCCCATCGTGCCCCGATAGGCGATGTGATGGCAGGGTAGTCCGAGGGTGCCAAACAACGCTGTTGTTAGCCCACGAGCAGAAAACGAGTGAACAATTCGAGCCGAGCTCGTTGCCACAACATTTCGAATGCTACGCGCGGCCACCAAATCAAAGCGGCTTCGCACGACGAAGGGATGAGCAACCAGCTCTGAGCAACCCTCAAAAAGATCGGGGGCCTCAGTCAGGACAGTAATTTCAAACCCACGAGCTGCAAGACCACGCAGAAGCGCGCGTTCGGGGCGGTCGGGGACTGATGTTATGGCAATAACACGGGTCATCTCTAGCTCTCTACCAGATACAGACAGAATTTACGATCCCTAGCATGTTGCATGGCTGGCCTGGTTCAGCATAACCTACTGTAGGAACAGCCCGTCTGTTTCGAGAGGTAATGACAAGATATGAGCAACTGCCAAATCAAATCTTTTGGTGTCCCAACAGCCTGCCGCCGATACATTGCCTTATCTCTAGCGGCGATTGCTTACTGTACAGTTGCTTTGGTCCCCAGCGCCAGTCTG
>JBILUF010000352.1:0-3041 GCA_044371155.1 Bdellovibrionota bacterium | reverse complement strand
ATTTTCACGCTCTAGTGGAGGTAGTTATTTGATGCGCAGATTTCTCTGCAGCTCAGCTGTGAGGGTCGGATCGGTGCTCAGGAGAAGCTGCAGAAACTCCTGCTCCTGCACAGAGATCCCCATACGCTTGGCAAGCTGCTCTGTCACTGCCTGTACCGCAGCCTCTATCGACGGAAATTCACGTGAGGTCAGAGCCTTGACCTCTTCTTTCCACACCCGTAGGGTCTCTGCCCGTTTGGCAGCGCGAGCCGCATCATCTACCTCTTGCTCCACCCGCTCACGGCGCTTAGGCGCTGCAACATTTGATTCTTCTTTGATTTTGGCCTTCGACTTACTCATTACGATTCTCCTAACCGCCGTACCTATGACTTTCCTAGAAAACCAGCAGTTTAGCTACTATAAAGTTAACCTCTCAACTACCCTAACTCCCTAACACTACAGGAATCAGGGAACTAAAACTTATGACCGAGAGTTGCGTCGCTGTGCTAAACGCCGCAAATTCTCCTCAATAATCGGGTTATTCCCCAGGGCCTGTGCATGCAGTATCTCACGCTCCCCTTCGAATTCTTTCCCTACCTCCTTATCGGCAAGAAAGGCCCCAAAGTTGCCTCGTGCCCTAACATTTAATGGCTGGGCTGCAAGAGCACGGCGATAATACTCCCGAGCCTCATCATGTCGGCCCATAAGATCATATAGCAACGCCAAATTGCCTAACGGCGTATCATAAGACTCATCCCGCTCGAGTGCAGTCTTAAAGTAATCCTCAGCGATCTTGTATTCGCCCCGTAGTAAAGCCACACAACCAAGCCCATCAAGCCCCTGGGGTAGTTTGGCCAGGTCATACGCCATCTGATACGAAGCCTGCGCCTTGCGAAGCTCGCCTCGACGGAGCTGTAATGTGCCCTGATCAATCAACTGCAAGGCTTTTGCGCGCTCAGGACCAGGAAGCTGTGGTGGCGGCAAGCAGCCACACAGCATCACTACACACACCACCACCAGAGCGCCAACTCGATACATATGTTTCATACCCTGCCCCTCCTACGCTGCTAACCGTTCAATCGCTCGCTCGCCATCCCCTGAGGATGCAAGCGCGATCTCTCCAATCAGCTCAAACTTAAGCTCTGGCACCAACTCCTCATGTGCCACCACAGTCTTTGATATACCCTTCAGGGTCAAAAACTCCTTCACCAGCCGCCGCGCTGACCGTGAGGTCAATACCACCCAGTCGCCTGGATGCTGCCGCACATAGTCAGCGATGCACTCAATCAGATTCAGATCTACCACCGAGCGCTCACGCTCATGTTTGCTTAGCTGCAGATCGATGATCGGGCTAAGCATCGCAAACTGGACCGCCGTATCCGTGGCTGGCATGATTGAGTGCGACACCATACGCCGCAGCGCAATCCGCACCTCTTCAAGCAGGATACGTTCATTTCCGGCCTTAGGACCATGCTCCGCTACAGCCTGTAAAATCACATCAAACTGTCGCACTGAGATTCCCTCGCGCACCAAAGATTTCAAGATCTCTGTAAGCTGCGTAACACTCACGATCCCTGGCACCACCGAGGAGACAAGCTCTGGAGTGAGGGCCTCATAGGTATCAAGGGTACGACGCGTTAAAACATCATCAACACACTCCAGCATGTGCTTTGAATATACCTCCTCTACTGCCGCAGTCAGCTGCTCTACGAGCGCAGCAGCATCAGCAACTCGTGCGCCTCTCATCACAGGAACACCGCGGAGCGAAATCTCAAACGAATCTTTCAATAGTTCGTTCGGGCCAAACTCGGGGAAGGGCAGTATAAGCCCTGAGGAGGTATAGAGCCTGCCGCGAATCTTTTCGACAGCCTTAATAAAGCCACCGTGCTGGTACACCACTGCTGCACCGTCGGAGTCAACATCCACTCGCAAGAGAGCCGGAGGCCGTGGGGTAAAGAGCTGCTCCTGGGCAACGCTGGCAGCTTGTGTCGTTCTTGGAGTGAGATAAGCACTCACCACCAACACAAGTCCAAGGGCAACAAATGGCAATGCTGGCATTCCTGGAATACAGCCCAGCAGCACACATAGACCGGCACACAGTCCTTTTACCCTGCGCTCCTGGCCGATCTGCGCCAGAAGCTCCCCTGCTAATGAGGCATCATCACCGCGCGCGACTCGGGTGACGATGATGCCAGCTGCAAGCGAATTTAAAAGAGCCGGGATCTGTGCTACAAGACCATCACCCACCGTAAGGATTGTATACTTTGAAATCGCCTGCTGCGGGGCGAGTCCTTCGCTCAACATTCCGATAGCAAGGCCACCGATGATATTGATAACGGTAATCACGATTCCTGCAATCGCATCACCTTTTACAAACTTCATGGAACCATCGAGCGCCCCATAGAATCGGGACTCAGTTTGCAGGTCCTGTCGCTTCGTGCGAGCGGCTGTCATATCGAGCAGCCCTGCACGCACATCGGCATCAATCGACATCTGTTTGCCAGGCAGCGCATCCAAGGTAAATCGAGCCGAGACCTCGGCTACACGCTCCGAGCCCTTTGCAATCACGATAAACTGCACCAGGGTAATGATTAAGAATACCACCACCCCTACTACCAGATTCCCTTGGATAACAACCGTTCCAAAGGCCTCAACTACATGCCCACCGTTACCTGAGCTTAGGATATTGCGGGTGGTAGCGATGTTCAGCGCTAGTCGATACAACGTAGCGAGTAGCAACATCGAGGGCAACGCTGAGAGTTTAAGAGTATCAGAGATGTATAAGGTGCTAAGAAACAGCACGAGTGCGAGGATAAGATTCCCCACTAGGAGAAAATCCATCACCCCCGGTGGCACGGGAAGCAGCATACTTGCAAGTATGCCGAGCACTGCTAGGGGAACGATTAATTCTTTGCCCATAACGCACCATAAGAAAGCCGGGGAGCTAACGCTCCCCGGCTGTAGCAGACCAGATTACGAGGCCTGCGTATTGCGAATCACCGCCATACGCATCTCATGATCAGTCTTACTAAGGTTTGATTCCAACGAGATCTTCTGCATTT
>JBILUF010000044.1:0-10517 GCA_044371155.1 Bdellovibrionota bacterium | reverse complement strand
TATTGATCTTCTGGTTTAGGTCGTAAGTCCACTTCATCGTATTGCCATATACTTCGATGATGATATCTCCTTCGACGTCAGGGGTTGTTCCAATATATCGATTGTCACTGATCTTTCTTATCACATAGACTCGGTCGAGCGTCTCTCCGTTTTTGTAGGTAAGTTTCTCAGTAAGGGTGAGGATGTTATCCTTAAAGCTCCCTTCAACATCGACAACAAAGCTTGTCTGCAGAACTCCAAAGCGGTCAAAAAAGACCCCCACCCCTCTGCTTTTCCCCTCAAAGTAGATTTCGGGGACCAATCGAAGCGGCTCATCTTTAAAGTCGGTGGGTCTCATCCCTCCACAGCCTGTGAGAGATAGAAGAATTAACGTGAGTAGGGATGCCAAAATTTTCATTAGGAGATTATCTCCTCGAATCATATGAATCATCAAGTGCTTTCGTCCTCCAGCGCATACTGCGGACACGTATCGGGTATTTTCCAACGTCATATCCCACAGCCCCCCACTCTTTCGCCGGATCAAGGATTCTAGCCACCTAGTCTTGATATGCCGATAGCATGCTCAACGGTGTCTCGATACAGAGCTGATATAAAGGTCTCTGTTAGCTTTTTTTGGTCATCTATTCGCGATTGTTCACAGGAGAGCCTACTCGTAGCGACCTGAGGGGCCCGTGGAGCATTTCTGGAATATACGCAGTTATGCTGCGCCACCTGGGCAAGAGGCAGTGCGTGGCTAATTTTGATACGCCTTACCGAGAGCCGCCCACTGAATCGCCCCTTTGGCTATGCAGCCGCCCTCAACTGAGGCACAGCCGCTATACCCCACATTCGACTCAGGCTCCCAGGAGGATTTTCCAGGGCGACCGGACTCTCGGTTTGAGCACTCCTTGGTATCTTACCCTGGTGTCGGACGAAAAAGGCCCTGCTAGGTGTGGGGAGGATGGTCTCTCTCGTTATCTTGATTTACAAACCTGGTTCTCGCCCCACTTTACCTCCTCGCGCTCTTTTTCTTGCAGCTTCTGCCGCATCCCTTTGCTGCATTCTCCTTGGCTTCTCGGTTCAGATTGTAGAGCTTTGCCAACATCGACTCGAGCTGCAGTCGAATCGAATCAGCTGCACTCCCCTGACAGAAGTCTATCCCACACATTCCTGGATAGTGGTTAAAGAGCTCGTACACCAAGAATACCCCCTCTTGAAACAGCTGATTTGCCTGGTTTTGGCGACTCTTCACCTCCAGCGCTGAGCCCTTGTTGCAACGAAGCTGTTTAGCTGAGTTAACTCGGATGGAATTCACTAGTCCCACAAGGTTTTGTAGCCAACTCCTCCTAATCTTTAAGGTGTTACAACCACCACAGCGGCCAAGACAGCTTTTATTGTTCCCCTGACACACCCCACAGCAATCAACCTGAGCCCCGCCATTGGGGACACCGGCGCAGTCGGCACAGCTGGTGTCATCGCCCCCACACACGCCACACTGGTCGACTATTGCCGAGCCAAAGGGCACACCAGCGCAGTCCACGGGACACTCTCCCAACACATCACCATGTGCGAGGTGAAACGCCACCTCAGTCTCTGGAACTTCAATAGTCTGTGCCTCTGAGGTAATTCCGTCGGGTATATGGCAGATCTTCACTTTAGGATCTGAATCTCCTCCGCCACAAACCCTGCCAAAAAACTCTCCATACCCTGGACCATCGCCACTTTCGTTACATCCACTCTTGACCCAGACCCCCGCGAGCTCCTTAGCGAGATATGTAAAGGTGCCGGTGAGACCGCTTAGATTATCGAATTTATAATCCGAAGAGCCATCACAGAACTTCAGTACCACATTCGAGAGATCTTTATCCGAAACCACATAGACTGATAACCCGTCGGTGGAAAAGGTAACTTGGATGGATGGCAGGCAGTCGCTCTGCGCCTCCACTCCTCTCACCACGCAGGGGGCTAAAAGGACTCCGAGAATGCCGAAGAGTTCTAACACTAGGCGCTTAAAGCTCATAAAGATTCTCCAAAAAAGGTAACCCACTGACAGCCTAGTTACGCCTCACTCCCCAGATTCGGCGCTCAACGATTTATCTCGACCTAGCCCCCCCTCACTCTGCTAGCTACTAATGTGATTCGGGAGGTGTGCAGCTTAGGTAGCGACGGTCGTTAGTTGGTATGGATCAAGTCATAACAGGCAGGACATGCGCGACAGGCGATGACAAAGAACATCGGCACCGCTCACAAACTTTTCTATCGACGATATTGCGCACTTAAGGGAGCGTCGTCTGATACTTCCATCACTATCTGAAATAGAAGAGTGGTAGGCCGAGAGTGTAGAGTCTGATACAGTACTCAGATGGATGCCATGCGAGTACTATATCTTTGGTGTGCCGTGTGGGTGAGCGTTTTTCCGCTTGTAGCGATGGCTGCTCCGTATCGTTTCGATCATAAGGGATTTCTTGCTACTCTCAATTCCAATCCAACAGAAACAGAGCTCCGTCCATTTTATCGCCGCGAGGAGTTTGTTCCTGTAAGATCCCAGCGATTTGCGATTCCGCCCTCGACTCGGGCACTAGGCGAGAAGTTATTTTTTGATACACGACTTGCGACAACCAAGGGGATGGGGTGCGTGACCTGCCACGAGCCTCAATATGGCTTTAGCGATCTTCGCCCGTCAAGTACAGAGCGTGGCGGCCGGCGCAGCATGCCACTTCGAAATCTCGCATGGAACAATAGATTTGCCTGGGCTGGATGGGTCAACTCGCTGATGTCTCAGGCTGCACTTGCAATCGAAGCCCCTGGTGGCATGGCAACTCCACGAGATGCCTTTATATCTCGACTAAAGGATCTGCCCGAGTACGAGCCTCTCTTTGCTCAATCGTATCGTGGCAGGGTGAAGCCTGAACACGAGATCAGTATCGATACTGTTGCGCATGCCCTGGAGATATACGTCAGCAGTTTAGTCTCAGGCAGATCCGATTTCGATCGCTGGATTGATGGGGACGAAAAAGCCATATCCAAGGAGGCAAAGGCGGGATTTATGATCTTCAATACCAAGGGAAACTGCGCACAATGTCATCTCTCCTGGAGATTTACGGACGGAGATACCCACGATATCGGGATTAGCTCTGATGTCGGGCGGTTTGAACATGAGCCTAACAATCCGGGTGTAAAGTTTCAGTTCAAGACCCCTGGACTCCGCGATGTCGCGCTACGACCTCCCTACATGCATAATGGCTCACTTCCGAGTCTTGAAGCTGTAATCGACTTTTACAATCGCGGCGGAAACATCGCGAGAAAGGAGAAGTCAAAGCACATCAAACCTTTGGGACTTACAGCGGGAGAGAAATCAGCGTTGGAAGCATTTCTACTAACCCTCTCTGAGCCGCCAGAGGCAAAGCACTAGAGGTGGGGCCTGGCCCGTATCTTATCTCACAGTAACTCTGAGAACTCCTTCCGTAACTTAGCAAGCTTTGGGGGTATCACGGCCAAGCAGTATGGCTGTGAGGGATTACGCGCGAAGTAATCCTGGTGATACTCCTCAGCAGGATAAAACTCCCCTGCTTGCTCTATCTGGGTTACAAACGGCTTTCCACCCCAGAGCCCAGATTTCTCAAGCTCCGCTTTTGTCCGTTGCGCGACCTGCTCCTGCTCTGGCGAGAAAAAGAAAACTGCTGAGCGATACTGGGTGCCGATGTCAGCCCCCTGGCGATTAGGCGTTGTAGGGTCATGGATCTGAAAAAAGACCCGTAGTAAATTCTCAAAAGAAAGTTCATTCGGATCAAACGTCACTCGAATGACCTCGGCATGGCCGGTGGTCTCACTGCAGACCTGCTCGTAGGTGGGATGTTGAATCGAGCCCCCGCTGTACCCCGACTCCACTTTAGCCACTCCGCGTAGCGCCTTAATAGCGGCCTCTACGCACCAAAAACACCCCCCACCCAACATCACCTGCTCCACGGCATTACTCCAAATCAATTTTACAGTTCTCTGCCTCTACCAAACGAGACCAGACTAACGGTTGGCATCCGAATACGCCACCGATATCACCGGGATATACTGTAGGGGGGAAAAGGTAGACTCAGAGCTCTGAGCGGAAAAACGCAACGGAGTATCAACTAATCTTCGAATTCATCCGACCACTCATCAGACTCAGGCTCTCGATTTAGTTCGCCCTCGTCAGCGCGTCGCTTGGCGCGCACGCATTCGGTCCACTCTTCAGGATCGGACAATGCGGGATCGAGCACCCATCCGCGATTGGAGGCGAATAGTCGCCGCTCCATCGCTGGGGTACGGGGTGTTCGTCTCTTTCTACTCCGAATCATAGAATGCCGCAGCCACGTTCTCCATTTAGGGTCCTTACTCCTTATTATGACAGGGGTTTTACCCTCGCGGCCACTTTACTGAGAGCCTTCGTTCGGCTGTTTTTTTGTGTGCTTTCGGCATGTTGCAGCTAAGGCCTCGATTGCCTCGTCGAACTTTTTTTTGCTATCTGAGAGAACGCACACTGGTCCTTTCAGGGGGTTATGGCTAACCCCTTGAAAGGGGGTGGATGGATTTTAGGTCAAAACTATCCGTGCTACCCGGCACAGCAATAAGATTAGTACCCCACGTAGCTGAGGTTATTTTGCGGAGATCAGTCGTGCTCCTGGCACCTTTAAGGCTCCGCGGGGGTCAAGCCCCAAGGTCTCGGCCTTGAAGGTGCGGTCATCGGCTAACGACAGCAGCCGCTCTGTGCGCCCATCAATTAGGCGAAAATGTCGCACCGCATCAAGCCTCTCACCCAGGGGTGCGAGATCCTCGGAGCCAAAGCGCCACTGCACATCTCGTATCCGCCGCAGGTCGAACGGCACAGAGTACTCTCGCAGGGTCCGCCTCCCCGCCAAGTTAAAGTAGATATGGAAATAGGAAAGAGCCAACTCACGCAAGGAACGATACACGGGGTCACGATAGCGACACCCCGTGTAATTTGACTTACCTATTGCACCCCACCTGCCGTTGCACTGAAAGATCGCCAGGACATGGTCATCGTCGTCGTGATTTGCCCGCAGATCCATCACCAGCGGGGGGAATCCCTGCTGCTCTAAGGCGGCAGCAGCAAACATCGCACCGTCAAAACAATGCGCTCGTCTGGCTGCGATGACACCGCGTACCGAGCGGGTAATCGGATCAAGATTGTAGGGCAGCGCATCTAGGTAGTCTTGAACCTTTACGGTGCTTGATAGACGCCTAAAGATGGCTCGCTCACGTTGATTCCAGCTTTGCTCCATATCAGACAAAATAAAACGGCTGGATGGAGTTGAATAGCCCCATCCAGCCGCAACGTGAACTTAAGGAGACAAAATCAGTAAGAATTCCGGGTTAATCGCTAAAAGTGCCGCCGTGAGCGTTTTCGCTCCGCTAGCTGTGAGGCCGAAGCATTGGAGAGCCCGACCCGCAGAAACTGTGGATTTATCCCTAATCCCTCGCAAACGCTCTCAAAGGAGAAGACATACTGGCTATCCTTTGAGTGTACCCAGTTAAAGGCCTCGCGATACTTACTGCGCGCCTCTCGCCCCTTGGCGCAGACATAGCTTAGGTAAGCCTGAAGACCATCGAATAGTATCGCCGCCATTAGGGTCCGTTCTGGCCCCCTTGCAACCCCCTGCTCCGAGCTCTCTAACAGCTCGTCCACGATACAGGTTACAGATGCTGGCGCTCCAAAATCCAACACAGGCATACCATCCTCCCGAAATCGCCCCGAATCTTTTCAAGGGGCTTTGGTTGTATACCGTTGGGATGCGGGCCAGGGTAAAAAGGGTGTCAAAAAAATGACAGTTTATGGGTTTTGTACAGATTTGCCCCCTATGTTAGGCCCGCTATAAAGGACCTGACTATAGGGCAAGGAAAAAAAGGAGCCAGACAGCGTATAGCTGCAGGAAAGCCCCTCTAGGATACGACCGAGAACCCTTCAGCAAGCATTAGGATAAAAGTTATCCCGGTTAGCACCGCCAACAAGACCACGGCCGCAGGGACGTATCCAGCAACAGTAAGAGGCAACAACAAGGCAGCTAGGGCAAAGGTAAACCAGCGAGACCGCTGATAGACCTGCACCCCCTTTCGCGCTGTCGCCAGACAGCTCTCAAGGGCTTCGATACCCGAAGAAAACAGAGTAACGCTGGTGCGTTCGATATCCCAACGAATTGGGTCAAAAATGCTCACAGCTACCTCGGCGGCGGAGATAATCTGCGGATCGGTGCGAGCACCTGCAAATAGAACTGGATGCCGTAATGCCCGCACCCGCTCCTTAATTTCGCCAACAGTTAGTCCGCCAGCGGTGAGCGCTAGCTCCACCCCAACCCGCTTGGCAATTCGATCGAGACTCTCCGCCGGAATAGTTCCTAGGAGGCGCAGCTCGGCATCCTGTTTGAACAAACGCTCACCCAACCGATCTAATGCAGGCTCTGCAAAGATGCACCGAGCCACCAACTCATCCCCAATAGCGATGTACATCACCAGTTCACCGGCCTTTTGTGAGGAGATCTCGGTGGGCTGAATGCGGACTCCGCGTGCCACCAAAAACTCCTCACTGCCGACGCTAAACTCAGCGCCCTCTACAACCGCCGCGACCCCCATCGAGGAATACTCATGGTACTCCCTAATTCCGCAAGGATGCAGATTAAACGCGCGAGTTTGCAGCCTTCGTTCAAAGGCCTCCGCATACTCCGTACCAACACGACCAAAAATCGCTAACAGCGCCGACTCCATACGGGCCCTATCGATTCGCTCATCGAGCAAGGTGAACTCCCGAAGATACAGCCCGAAAAGTGGCTCCTCTGAGCTCTGCTCCAGCACAACTTCCTTGGGTCTGCCACACCGCTCCAACGCGGCTCGGTTGTGGAAAAGCACCCCGCGGTCAAAGGCCGTTCTGATAGCCACTCCGGGAACGAAATCCATCAATCGCACCAAATCGAGGAGCGCCACACAGGCCAGCACCGCCCCAGCCGCGCCTAGGGGAAAATCCCACCGGCCCATTACCTCATGCCACCCTAGCGCTACACAGGCCGCCACAAATGGTAGCGCCCAAAGCCATGGACCAGAAAGCCGATAAAAGAGCACTTCGGAGGGGTTCGTGGCGTTTCCGAGTAGGTCAAGGAATGACGTTATCTTTGAATCTCGAAGCTCAGAGGTGACCTGCGCTGTTATCTCCCCCTTGAGTACCTTGGAGCCTGCATACACCTCCTCGTCCTGGCCACGGATCCGGGCGCTCACGGCACCACTAAGAATCCGCTCGTGAATAACAGCCCCTCCACTAAGCACCACTGCATCGGCAGGGACGGTATCCCCGGCTCGACAGACAAAAAACGTCCCGCGAGTGAGCGTCTGCGGGGATACCTTCTTTTCTAGGTCATCCGGGGTTTCCCGCCGCCAAGCGGTTGCGACGATGCTGCTCAAAGGGAATGCCGCGGCATGCGTCAGCCGCAGCGTGGCGATCTGGCGCACCGAGTGCCACAGCAGCAACGCCGAGCAAAACCCAGCAAGTTCGATCGAGCTACCTATAGTGGCTGCAGAGATTATCTCCGCTGGAAGTTTCAGCACCCACACCGCCACCGCCACACCGAAACTGGCTGTTACTACTGACAGGAGATGCGGCGCCCTCTGCCACGGAGAGGTGGCTAGAGTAAACACTACCTGCCCCACACCGACTACAGCAGCGGCCAATGCAACTAACACCAGCAGCGTGTTAGCTTGACCTGCTGGAATTAGGGAGGGGAGCAAAGCGGCGATAACGGTGAGCGTCAGTACCGCTGCAAGCGGTCGGATAGCGGCCACTAGCCGGAGCTCGCCATCAACATCCCCCTCTGGAGCTGGGGAACCGACGGGATTAGGGCTGCTAGCAAAAGACGATTGGGAGCTGCCTCCTTGTGGAGCCGAGCGAATCTGTTCCGTCGTTTTATCTTCTACTGGAAGTCCCACCACTAAACTCCTGTTTTGTCTTTCTGGGAACGGCTACTGCCAACTTGCTACCGAGTCGGTGGGTATTTTTGCTCAAAAGCGACTGTGGGAACACCTCTTTTTTGAGGAACGGTCCGCCGCCCGGTGACTACCGTGACAAAACACGGACGGAGCCGTGATAGAGCATGCCTTGCTGAGCGCACGAAGGAACATCACAACTGCGAAAAATTGCTGGTATCACCCCGCGCTCCGCGAACTATACGGGCTCCGCAATCAATACGGGCTTCGCGAACTAGAAGACTGCGCTTAGGCAGCTGCCTCTACGCTCTTGGCGGCATCGGTGGCCTTGCCGGAATCAGCAGCCTTGGCCTGCACCTTCTTTTTCTTGCTGAGCTTCTTCTCTTCGAAGAGCACATGCTTGCGCAGGATTGGATCGTATTTCCTCAAAGCGAGCTTGCTCTCACCCTTGTTCTTCTTTTTATTCTTCCGGTTGATGTAGAAATAATTCGAACCACCGGAGGAGAGGAGAAATTTGGTCTCTTTTGCTACTTTTGCCATAATGCGAACTTACAGGTTTCAAAAACACAGGTTTCAAGCAGAACGATTCTAGCTTAAGACTTTCAAAGTGCCACGAATAATGCACTAAAAGCATTGAGAGTTCAAGCTCTTGGGGTAGATTTGCAGAGTCTTGAATGTGGTCGCCATGACCACCGATATAGTTTTATTTCAACCAGTTAGGACTTTTATGCATTTTCTAGATGAGCTTTCTTGGCGCGGCCTCCTGCAAGATGTCACGGATGAAGCCGGGCTACGGAAGTTAGGCGCTGGCGAGAAGTTCTACGTCGGAGCCGACCCCACAGCTCCCAGCCTTCATTTTGGCCACCTACTGGTGCTGCTCACCTCAATGCGAGTTGCTCGCTTTGGGCTTGAGCCAATCATCCTCTTTGGTGGCTCCACCGGCTTTATCGGCGACCCCACCGGGCGGCGCACCGAGCGGCTGCTGCTTACCCCTGAGGTTATCGCCACCAACGTGCAAAGCCTTTCCGCCCAGGTGCGTACAATATTTGACCGCGTTGGAGTCAAAGCCACGTTTGTTAACAACTACGACTGGACCAAAGACGTAAGCGTTATTGAGTTCCTGCGGGAGACCGGGAAATACCTAACGGTTAATTACATGCTGGCCAAGGACTCGGTGAGTGCCCGAATGGAGAGTGAATCAGGGATCTCTTTTACTGAGTTTAGCTACATGCTGCTGCAGGCCTTTGACTTCTGCCACCTACATCAAACTGCCGGGTGCAAGATCCAGTTTGGCGGTTCTGACCAGTGGGGTAACATTACAGCCGGTCTGGAGCTGATTCGAAAAAAGGTGCAGGGTGAGGCCTATGCGTTTTCAATCCCACTCCTCGTCGACAGCACCGGTAAAAAGATGGGAAAATCAGAGGGCAATCCGGTATTCCTTGATGCAAAGCTCTTTAGCCCCTACCGCTTCCACCAGTATCTTCTGAACACCGCAGACGCTGATGTTGTGCGGCTTCTTAAAATGGCCACCTTCTTCTCTCGCGAGGAGATCACCGCTCTAGAAGCCGAGATGACGGCGCACCCTGAAAAGCGCACAGCACAAAAGGCGTTGGCAGATGCCGTATGTACAATCGTGCATGGCGAGGATGCCACAGCAGGAGCAATCCGCTCTGCCGAGGTTCTCTTCGGCGGCGGCTCGTTGGCAGGACTTAGCGATTCGCAACTTGGTGAAATCTTCTCCGAGGTGCCGTCAACGGAGATGACTCGCGCTGCGCTGCAGAGCTGTTCAGTGCTAGACCTCTTTGCGCAGACCGGCATCTCTAAATCCAAAGGTGAGGCACGCCGATTGGTGGAAAGTGGCGGAGCGTATGTTAACAACGAGCGGGTCGAAGACGGGGCCCAGCCGCTTACCGCCCTATCGCAACATCCATCTTCAATGCTCGTATTGCGAGCAGGCAAGAAGAACTACCATGTGGTGCGGTTGACCTCCTAGTACGAGAATGGAAGCGCGTTATGGGGATCCCTATTGGCACCTCGGTCTTGGTAGAAAAGCTTAAAAAGCACGGCACTGTGCTTGAGGACCTTGGCGGCGGAAGCTACAAGGTGCAGATCGGAGCACTCTCAATTCGGGTAGAGGAAGCTGACGTTACTATATCGGCACAACCGGCCAAAAAGCCGCTGCGCGATTCAGTGGCTCCCGAGGGGATTACTATCTCCTCAGATGCCTCGCAGCAGTGGCGCAGTCTGCGCTCCCTTGATCTCCACGGCATGACGGTACAAGAAGCCCTGCGCACCCTCGAGGAACACTTAAGCCGTGCGGTCATGGCAAACATTAGCGAAGTTGAGGTGATGCACGGGCTGGGAACGGGCAAGCTAAAAGAGGCTGTTATAGGTCATCTAGGCACCCTGCCGGTTGTTAAAGGGGTCTCACCGCATCCGTTTAATCGCGGGATTACAAGGGTGTTTGTGTAAACTGAGCTGATTGCAGCCAGGGGCTTTATCCCCAAGATGTGCATAAAGCGCCGCTGGCATTCATAGCCGCGCAAACAAAGCCTGGAGAGGACTCGGTAATAGGGAAG
>JBILUF010000402.1:0-3066 GCA_044371155.1 Bdellovibrionota bacterium | reverse complement strand
CGATCCTGCCGGCGTGGTGATCGTGAACGGTCTACGAGTGCACAAGGATCCACGCCGCACACGTCTGATCGTTGAGTCGGGTTCGACTACCGAACCAACCGTTTTTATCACCTCAACAGCGCCCCTGACCGGCAGGAATGGTACTCCATACACCTACAGTGTGAAAGCGCAGAACAACGTCGGGGAGAAGATCACCTACGCACTGACCGCATCGCCGGCCGGTATGACCATTGACACCACGACGGGTCTGATTGCGTGGTCTGCGCCAACGGAAGGGTCGCATCAGGTATCGGTGCGCGCATCGATTACCTCGGGCGGCAAAACCTACTCGGCAACACAGTCTTTTACATTGGTGGTTACCCGAAGTACACCGCCCCTTACCATCATCTTCACATCCAATCCGCCGCTCACAGGTATCGAGGGCAAGCCGTATACGTATGCCGTCAAGGCAACGGCGTCCGATACCACCAAGACAGTTCTGTTCCGTCTTGCCGCGAATGCTCCGTCGGGCATGACACTTGTCACGGGTACCAACGTAATCACCTGGCCAAGCCCAGTGCGAGGTTCGTACCCGATCACTATCATCGCACGGGTGCAGGGCGACACGCTCCTCGAGCGACAGACCTATACTCTTGTTATCAGTCCCGATACCACGACGTCCGTGAATGACGACGAGCTCGGACATTCTCTTCGCGCGTATCCGAACCCGGCATCAGACCGGATCACCATAGAGTCCGCATCGCCCCTTCGCAACGATGCCATAGCGGAGATCTTGGATGCAAGGGGCCAAGTAGTGCGGCGAATGACGTTCCAGCGTGGAGAGTCTCGCATCGCTATGGACGTGCAGGACATTCCATCAGGGTCATATGCCGTGCGTGTTACGATCGGTGACACTATTGTTTCCCTTCCTGCTGTATTGACAAGATGATGAAACGATCCCACTACCTGATGAATCTCAGCGCATTCAATTCCGGATGTGAACCCATGCCTATTCGCCGCCGATTCTCGCACATGATCTTCGTTCTGGCCTGCATCATGTGCTGTTCCAGCAGGCACCTTCAGGCACAGTGGATCGAGACAACGATCGCCATGCCGAAGCCGGCGTCAGCACGTGACCTGATCTACAATCCCGTGAACAACAAGATCTATACGGCGAATACCAACGACCAGGGCATGCCGGAAGAACACAGTGCAACGATCATCGATGGAGCGACGAACACCATCATCAAGACGATTCCCATGGCGAAGGGCTCCCGTGAGGTGGAGGTCAATACCGTTAGCAACAAGGTGTATGTGGCCAACTACTTTGCCGATAGCATAACGGTGATCGATGGGGCGACGGACAACGTCATAGCCGTGATGGCCGCCGGCGATGGTCCGAGGGCATTCGCCTTTTCAACCAAACGGAACAAGATGTACTGCGCCAATGAGATGTCGGGCACGGTGACGGTCATTGATGGTGTGACGAACAAAGTTGTAGCCACCATCAAGGTAGGCACGACGCCACGCGTTCTCTGTTACAATCCGAAGGACGACAAGGTCTATTGTCCGAATGCCGGCAGTAGGAACCTGTCAGTCATCGACTGCGCAACGGACCTGGTAGTCGAAACAGTGTCAACGGGCACCACCCCTCGTGGCGTGGATTACAATGAAGCAAGTAACACGGTGTACTGCTCGAACTACAGCTCGGATAACATCACGGTGATCGACGGCGTGACGAACAAGGTGGTGACCACGATCACGGTAGGTGACGGCCCAACGGCCATGTTTTTCTGCCCGGAGGGCAACAAGATATACTGCACCAACGTTGGTGCTCCGGGACCGAATACACCGAAGGAATGCTCGGTGACGGTCATTGATGCGGTTGCACACAAGGTGCTGAAAACGATCACAGCCGGAGACGAGCCGACGGCGTTTTCCTACAGTCCGCGTAACAAGAAGCTGTACTGGGTTGATGAATGGAGTCACCGCGTCTCAGTGGTTGACGTGATTAAGGACGAGGTGATCAAGACCATATCCCTTGGTACGGGTACCGTTCAGCCGGTTGACATGTGTTACAATCCTGTGAATGAGCGGATGTACACGGCCAACCGATTGACGTATAGTCTGAGCGTCATTGCGGACTCTTTGACATCGACAACAAATCCGACCATCCTGATCACATCAACTGCCGTCATCAAGGGCAAGGTCGGCATGCCATACTCGTATTCGGTTAGGGCACAGTCCAACGTCAGCGACCCCATCCGATACGCTCTTGTTTCGGCACCTGCAGGCATGAGGATTGATTCCATTTCAGGACTGATCACCTGGCCGCTCCCGACAGAAGGTTCGTTTTCGGTCAGTGTTCGTGCGTCGATGATCTCGGGCGGGAAGCCATACTCTGCCACGCAGAACTTTGCACTTGTGATCGAAAGCGCATCGGCTTTATCGGTGACGTTTACCTCGGCTCCGCTGGCAACAGGCACAGAGGACAAGGAATACACCTATGTGGCACGGGCAGTATCGTCGGATACCACGAGACCAGTTCGCTACACACTGACTTCTGCTCCAAGTGGAATGTCCATCGACTCCCTTACCGGACGCGTCACATGGTCCAAGCCTGTGAAGGGATCGTATGACGTGGTCATTCGAGCTGCCGTGGTATCGGCCGGAATGACCTACTCGACAACACAGTCCTATACATTGGTGGTTACCCGAAGTACACCGCCCCTTACCATCACCTTCACATCCAACCCACCGCTAACAGGCATCGAAGGCAAACCGTATTCCTATCAAGTGCGAGCTGTCGCGTCCGACAGTAGCAAGACCGTACTGTACCGTCTTGCAATGAACGTACCTGCAGGTATGACACTTGCCACGGGGACCGGTACGATCACCTGGCCAAGTCCGGTGCGCGGTACGTACCCGATAACCGTTATCGCTCGTGTTCAGGGCGACACGCTCCTCGAACGTCAGACGTATTCTCTTGTTATCAGTCCCGACACCACAACGTCGGTGAATGATGATGGTCAACTTTCAGCGTTTCGCCTCTATCCGAATCCAGCAACCGAGACATTTACCATCGAC
>JBILUF010000351.1:0-3066 GCA_044371155.1 Bdellovibrionota bacterium | reverse complement strand
TCCACCCACTGGCTCATTCCACCGCTCCGATAGGCTTTTAAAACGACATCAGTTTGAGGAGCTCCAGAGCAACGGCAGGAAGATCTACACCAAATTTTTTCTGCTCTCAGTTGCGCCCAGGAGGGATGGACCAAGCCGTATGGGGGTGACGATTACGAAGCGGGTTGCGCCGAATGCCGTAGAGCGAAATAGGGTAAAGCGAAGAGCGCGTGAGTTCTTTAGGCGCTATCGGTCGCACCTTTTACAGCCTCTTGATATAGTGATCGTCGCAAGGAGAGAGGCCCAGCACTGCTCCCTTGCAGAGATGAGCCGAATGCTTCTCGATGCCTTGTGCAAGAACGGTTATGCCAACCCCTAACACCATTTCTAGCCCACAGGATGGCCACACCCCCAGCCTTATAATCGCGCTGGTACGTTTTCTGCACCGCGGGTACAAGCTACTTTTATCCCCTTGGATCGGGCAGCAGTGTCGATTTTATCCCACCTGTTCAGACTATGCTTTAGAGGCGATCGAACGGCATGGAATTTTGGCCGGTCTCTTCCTCGCAATCAAAAGAGTTGGTAGATGTCATCCATACTGCGAGGGCGGGGTTGACCCCGTCCCAAGCCCCACAAAGGGTTCGGCCGATCCCTCGCAAACCACCTAGAAGCCATTTCAAAAATGGATTCTAGGCTGGGGAAAGGATAAACGCCGCGGAGATTTGGAGCTAGGTTTCGCTGGGGAGTCTTTGTAGGCTTCAGCAAAACTTGGAGCAGTTCAAAGATGGGTAGCGGCCCATTTAAAAGATGACGTATAGACTCGATGCAAAGATTACATAGCGCGCGAGTTGTCCCTTAAAAAAAGAGTGTTGAGTGATGGAAGATAGAAAGAGTTGGATTGCGGTGTTGGTTTCACTCCTCTTTATTCTGTTTTACACAGAAACGATCCTACAGCCGTACCTACATCCTGCCAAGCCTGCTCAAACAGCCTCGCCCGCAGTAGCCCCATCACCAGCCCAGGCCAACTCCGTAGCCGGCGCACAGCCAGCGGCTAGCAGTGCCGTAGCCCCAGCGGCGGCCGCAAACTCTGGGGTGAGCCAACCTGACTGGCGTCCATCCAGCAAGCCACATCCGACTCGCTCTCAGATTGATGCAACTCCAGCGTTTTCAGTCGCTACCGATAACTACATAGCATCGGTCTCCTCGCTGGGCGGGCGACTACTCTCCTTTAAATTAAAGGGGTACAAGGAGCATCTAGGCGGGGAGCCCCTAGTGGAGTTAATCCATCCTGGTACAGACGGCATACTACCCGGCGGCATCTATCTGGCATCGATGAACGATGCGCTAGTACAGTATACTCTTGATAGCACCGCCTCAAACGGATCAAGCTGCGAAGCCCGCGAACAGGCGGTATGCACGATCTCACTCGTTGGCAAGCTCGGCGGCGACACTATCCGCAAAAACTTCGCCTTTAAGGGGGACTCGTATCTTGTGGCGGTATCAGTTGCCACCACCGGCTCATTAGCTGAGCAGCCGGCCTGGCTTGAGTGGACCCAGTGGGTCTCCGCGGACGAGAGTCATCTGCGGCTCAATCCGTTGTCGTTTAAGGTCCTCACCGCAGAGAACAAAGTTAATTCAACGCTCGTGACCAAGGATACTGGCGGGGTCAGCACAACTTTGGCCACTCAGTGGCTGTCAGTAGAAGGAAGATATTTCCTGGCATCTCTTCTGCCATTCGTAGAAGGCGCCAACGGCTATACCATACATGAGACTTTCTCTGACGGCAGTCACGCGCTGCATGGCCGGGTAGCGGGTGCCCCCGGCTCTAGCTCTTTTAATTTGTACCTAGGGCCCAAAGATAGTCAGGTGCTTGAATCCACCGGGTATCAACTCAACCGCAATATCGACCTAGGATACTTCTCATTTCTGGCGTTCCCGCTGCTTTGGC
Source organism: Bdellovibrionota bacterium (assembly GCA_044371155.1). Classification (GTDB taxonomy): domain Bacteria; phylum Bdellovibrionota_C; class UBA2361; order UBA2361; family UBA2361; genus CAZTER01. Next base: position 1,139 of record JBILUF010000351.1, on the reverse strand, counting down.
TACTTCGCTTCTTTCATTCGATAGTCGGCAACTATGGTATCAGCATCATTTTGCTAACTCTACTTATCAAGACCGCGTTCTTGCCTCTCACCCTCGTCAGTTTCCGTTCAGCCCGCGCAATGCAAGTTCTCGCCCCCGAGATTAAAGCCCTACGCGAACGGATCACAGACCCGACTCAACTCAATCAGGAGATGATGGCGCTTTATAAAAAGCGTGGGGTTAATCCGATGGGAGGCTGCTTCCCGGTGCTTATCCAGGTGCCCGTGTTTATCGGCCTCTATAACGCACTGCTTAACGCAATCGAACTCCGGCATGCTCCGTTCGCTCTATGGATCAAAGATCTCTCTGCTCCGGAGCAGCTCATGATCGGCGGGGCGGCGATCCAGCTTATGGTGCTTATCCTCGGGGTCAGCATGTTCTTTCAGCAATATCTGACGCCAACTCCCGGGATGGATCCCGTACAACGAAAGGTGCTGTTGGCGATGCCTGTGATCCTAAGCGTCAGCTTCCTGATATACCCGCTCCCTGCTGGTCTTGTGCTGTACTGGATCGTTAACAACACTATCTCGATTACACAGCAGCTCTATATCAAACGGGATCGAGCAATATCGCCGTTGCCGGCTACATTACTCACAGGGGCAGCACTTGTGGTGGTGGGCTATCTACTGACCATATTGTAAGAACTGGTATTGTAAGAGCTGGTGAGTATTAACCTCGATTCGACGATCGCTGCGCTCGCTACCGCCCCAGCCCCGGCTGGGGTGGCGGTGGTGCGCGTTAGTGGGCCCCGTGCGCGAGCCGCTCTTGGAGCTCTGTTTAAAAGCACCAAGGACCCTGCTGTCGATCCGCGTCGACTAACGCTAGGAACCCTAATTGATCACTCCAGCGGTAAGATAATCGACCACGCTATGGCAGTGTTTATGCCGGGCCCGCATTCCTTTACCGGAGAGGATGTGTGTGAATTCCAGCTACATGGAAGTCCGGGCATCGTACAGAAGGCACTCCGCTCGCTTTTTGCTTTTGGTGCTATTCCAGCCGAGCCAGGCGAGTTCACTAAGCGTGCCTTTTTAAACGGTAAGATTGACCTCACGCAAGCCGAGGCTATCTGTGACCTCATTAGCGCTACCGGCGATCAAGCC
>JBILUF010000042.1:0-10544 GCA_044371155.1 Bdellovibrionota bacterium | reverse complement strand
ATGCTGAAATCATCGAGGCCGCACTGGAGCAACTGTATGAAACTGGGCGAGAGATTCCAACTGAGATTGTTGTGGGAATCGAGCCTGAGAACCTTTCAATCGTGCAGGATACGCTGTCCAAGAAAGTGGGGCGCTCTGTAGAGATCACGGTGCCGCAGCGTGGCATAAAGGCCCGCTTGCTGGCATTGGCTGAGACCAATGCAAAGCATTTCTTTGGCTCTCGTTTTGATGCGGACACTCGGTATCAGGAGGTGGCCTCAGCGTTGGCGCAGAAACTATCGTTGCGTCAGGTGCCGCGCCGGATTGAGTGTGTAGATATTTCAAACTTCCAGGGCACCGATATCGTCGGAGCGCTTGTGTCGTTCTTTGATGGGGTCAGTGATAAGAAGGGGTACCGAAAATACAAGATTACCTCTAAGAGTTCACAGGATGATTTTGCCTCCGTGTTTGAGGTGGTGAGCCGACGACTGGCTCGCGGGCTGGCGGAAGGGGATCTGCCAGATCTTTTGATTATCGATGGTGGCCCCGGCCAGTTGGCGAAGGCATTAGAGGCGCGTGAAGCGGTGAAGGCAGATGTCGAGATTGTTGCACTTGCCAAGCAGCGCACAACTCGAGCCATGACCGCTGTTGAAATCGAGAAGAGCAATGAGCGACTGTACCTGCCTGGGATTCCGGAGCCGGTACAACTGGCAGATGGGAGTGAGCTTACCCGATTCCTGCAGCGGGTGCGGGATGAAGCGCATCGTTTTGTCATCACCTTCCACCGCAAAACGAGGTCTAAGCGGATTATTCGCTCTACCTTGGATGAGGTGGGTGGGCTTGGCGCGGAGCGCCGTGGTAGGCTGTTGCGGCATTTTGGCAGCACTCAGAAGATTGCGGCTGCGTCGGTAGATGAGATCGCCTCGGTTGGACGGATGCCAAGGGCGTTAGCCGAGAAGGTGCTAGAGCGGCTAGCTGCTGAGCAGGGGAGTGGGTAAATGACGAAGGCGTTAGAATTGTCGCATTCCAGTGTGGTGATTCCGCCGCGCGGTGGAGTGTTGCCGGGCAACCCATCGGCGGTGCTATTTCACGGGATGACGGGCTCACCTGAGGAGCTTCGCTCAGTGGGGGAGATGCTGGCAGAGGAGGGGTATCGAGTGATTATTCCATGCCTGCCCGGCCATGCCACCTCGGTGGAGCAGCTTAAGGTAACGCCGCTCAGTGATTTTTTGTCGCTGTGTGAGGGGCTTGCTCCATACCTGACTCAGCGCGGCTCAATTGTTGTGGGAAGCTCCTTTGGGGCGTTGTTGGCACTGTGGACTGCTCTGCAGGCGCCGCACAAGCCGCGCGCGGTGGTGCTTATCTCGCCACCGTTTCGATTTAGAGCCTGGCATCGAGAGGTAGTGTTGCCGCTGCTTGCAAAGCTACCAGAGGCAGCTTTGAATACCTTAGGCTATTCACGCAAGGCGGTGCGTACAGTACCGATCGCTCGGCCCGCCTACGCAATCCACTCTGTAGCGGCGGCAGCACGGCTGATGCGGCTCCGCGGCATGGTGTTGCCGCGGCTTGCTGAGATAACAGCACCGGTGCTTTTGGCACAAGATCCATTTGACCATCATCTGCATCCCTCTGGCACCGACCAGATAGTGCCTGCATTCGGCGGGGAGCATGTCGATACTTTATGGCTCCCCGGGGGGCAGCATGAGCTTTCGTGTGGGCCGGAGGCGGCAGCGTTGCTGCGAGGGGTGAGAGAGTTTTTGCGGCAGGTAAGGAAGACGCATGCCTCGTGAGTTGGTGCACTTTGAGGTGCTGCGGGCGGCTGCGCGTGAGGCGGAGGCGCGTGGCGCAAGCAACGTCGCGCGAATTGTAAATAATAATTTGGAGTCTGCGCTACTGGGTGCCATCGCCCATGATGCTCCGTATTACTACCGCGGCGGAGCGCACCCGTTTAGTCGGGTGGCGAATGGATTACACGGACTCGCCCAGAGCGACACCTTTTATCCGCTGCGCTGTCTTGCGGATGTGCTGGCGCGCACAGAGAACGTGGATCTGCGCGAGGTAGGATGGGCTTGGGTGTTGGGGATGTTCTCCCACGCCATCGCCGATCAGTGGTTTCATCCGTGGGTGTTTTTCTATTCGGGGGATTACTATCACCCCGAGCCGACAAGGCGAGCGGATGCTCGGCGCAAGCATCGTCTTTTAGAGGTGTATTTGGACGATTGGCTCAGCGTGATTCAAGCAGGAGGGCCTAGTGATCCCTCAGTGCTTACGCTGGTGCGAGCGCTGCGCGGGGCACGACTGGACTTTATCTCGTCTCTCTTGGGACGAGTCCTTACAGAGCGACTCTTTTTTGTGGATGGCTCGGCCGAGGACACGAGTGCAAAGTGGCGCGGGGCCTTGTGGGAGAGCGCGATTTTACTTGAGGTGTTTAGGACTCCGTGGATGGGTGCCGTGGTGCATGCGGCTGCAAAACTGCGTGGGTCAAAGTGGGCCGAGTATGAGGCGCTCGTGAGGTGGGGTCGAGTGGGGCTGGGTCAAAAGCTAGAGGGGCATCATCGCTATCGCAACCCGATAAGTGGGGAATGGAGCGAGCATACCCTAGCTGAGCTCTTGCGCGGTGCCATTGATGATTGCGTGCGCGTCTTTATGGCGATGGACTCGGATCTGGATTCAGGGGTGACACCTGCTGTGCTACGAACCTTAAAAGGGGTGTCGCTAAACTACGGGGTATGGGGAGCTGCGCCCGAGAGTGCAACATTTTTTGCTACTGAAGGGCTCACGCTACCGCAGATGTAGCGGAAGGGGGTGGGCGCAAGGGCTAGCGCGCGGTGGGGTTGGCTAAGAGCATCCGACGAATCTTTTCAAACTCGCGGCGGGTGACCGTTCCAGGAGGGCGCCAGTTGGCACGAGCTATGGCATCTTGCACCCGTTGCTGGCGGTGCTGAAGCTCGGGATACCCCTGTGGCTGCCCGTCGAGGGCAGTTTTGCCGTAAGCGTTCAGTAGTGCCGTCGTGGCGTAGCGCGGATCGTAGCCGCTTACTGCCAAGAGCCCTACGGCAAAAAGATCAGCCTCCTCCTCAAGCGAGCTACGTTTGGTATCGCTATGCAGTGCAGTTATCTCAGCACTGCCTTCAGCTTCAAGCTCGGCGTGATGGCCCAACACCTGATGGGCCATCTCATGCGCTACCACAAAGGCAAGTTCAGCTTCGTTTTGAAGCCTGAGGAGCATGCCGCTTGAGAGTACGATGTGGCCTGGGCCAGGGGAGTAGGCTAATGGCTTTCGGGTGTTTAGTAGTGTCAGGTCGCATTTTGGGCAGTTCTTCTCTACCGCCGAGAGGCCCGCGATTAAACGGGTGCTGATATAGTAGAGATAGCCTTGCACCTCGGGATGGGTAACGGCGCCGTATGAGTCGATAGCGGCTTGCAGTGCGAGGGAGCCCCGCGCCTCGCTCTCGGCAGAGGGGGCTTTAGAGCCGGAGCATCCGACGCAGCAAAGAGTGAGGCAACAAAATCCAAAAAATACCGAATAGGAGAGGGATCGCTTCATACCGTTAGGTGCTCCATGGAATCGGTACTATTTTGCCTGGGCTTGTGGGCCAAGCCAAGGGTACATGCTGCGCTGCGGCGTGATTTTCCGCTACTGTATTTTCTGCCGTTTATGCTTGTGGGCCAGCTTCTGGGGTCTCTTTGGGGACTCTACGCTTTGGCAGGTGCGACAGGCTTGCTCTGGATATGTCGCCGCTCAGGGGTAGCCCGCAGCTTGGCACTAGGCATGTGTGTGGGCGTTGTGGCGGCATACCTGCATGCTCCGCCCGAGCCGACTGGTATGCCATTAGAGGATGAGACCGTTTTGGCCCGAGTGGTGGAGGCGCCGCGTTACCCGCGGGTGGGGGAGGTGGCTTTTAATGCTGACATATTCTCGATCAGCAAAAAGCGCGCCGAGGGATTTGCGCCTTTTCGCGCGCGATGCAAAGCGGTGGATCTTCCGTGGCGTAACAGCACTAGTATAAGTAATGGCGCAATGGTTCTGCTGCGAGGGAAGTTTACGCTGATTGAAAAGACGGTATCGCCGTTTTCATTTAGCAGCACACTGCGTCGACAGGGGATAACGGCACAGTGCAAGGTGCAGCTGTCGTCAGTGATTGAAGCCCCGCCTCCAGATCTAAAGGGACGGATTCAGAGGTTTATTCGTCACCGCATTGAGCAAGTATTGGGGGATGGCGAGCGAGCAGGACTAGTGTTGTCGATGGGTCTTGGGGTGCGCGATGTCATCTCTGAGCGCACGGAGTGGGGATTTAAAGCCACCGGACTAGCGCATCTGTTGGTGGTGTCGGGGTGTCAGGTGACCCTGATGTTTGGCGCGATCTGGTGGATGTTGCGTGCCGTCGTAGGGGTTATTCCGCCTCTGTACCATTATTCATTTGCGCATGTCTCGGTGGGCTGGCTGGCATGTGTCGCCACGGGATTTTTTATCTACATGGTTGGAATTGAGGGCTCTACGCTGCGCGCCGGGTTAGCGCTGCTTTTTTGGTTGGTGGCGCTTCAATTTGAACGTCAGGGCGGCATGCTGAATGCGATTTTGGTATCGGCCACTGTGATCTCTATCCTCTGGCCCGGGGCCGTATTTGAACCCGGGGTGCAGCTGACCTATGCAGCGCTTGGAGGGATTCTTTTGGGTAAATCGCGGCAGCGTGGTTGGCGTGAGTTTTTGGTGGTGTCTTTGTTGGCGACTGCCGCCACGGGAGTCGTTGCAGTGCTATGGTTTGGAACATTTTCGCCGTTTGGCTTTCTGTTAAATCCTTGGCTTGCTCCGCTCCTGGGGTTTGTTAGCTGCCAGGGTGGGGGCTTGGCAGCTGGCCTGTACCTGGCAGGAATTGACTCGGCTGGCTATCTGCTCCGCGGTGTAGCGTGGGTCTTAGAGCAGGGAAGGGATATTGTGGTGTGGTGCGCCGAACTTCCCTGGGCGCAGTGGGAGCCGCAGGGGTGGTGGTCTATCGCCTTTGTGGCGATGGCGATAGGGCTGCCTTTGGCGCGAAGGTTTATATGTCGCTTTAATCAATGGGCCATTGCTGCGGGGGTGGATTAGGTTTGCGGGATATTGTGCGCATAGTCTCTGGCTACCACTGACAGCGCGGCTCGGAGCTTTGGTCTACCTGGCGAAACCACAAAAGCTTACTTAAAAGCCAATCGGGGGGCTTCGAGAGGGAGAGCTCGCCGGTGCCATGCGGATAGTGTTCAAAACGCTGGGTGCGCCAGCGAAATGTCGTCACACCTGATGGATCGCTGGCGAAGATTCTTCGAAGCTCAAATGGGGTGATATCGTACCCTAGCTGTATGTATCTCTGTTGAAGCTCAGAGTTCGTGCTTTCTATGATTGTAATCGGGGAGCCAAGCTCGTCCAGGAGGTCGAGACTTTGGGGAATGATGAGATGGTTTCTGTGGGCGCCGGCGAGTTGAAGATTACTGTACATATCCCAACTGGAGCGTGTTTTAAGGCCAAGGTAAGGGGTGAGGCCGTTGAGCACAGCTAAAACAAGTGGGATGGCCAATATGGGGCGCATCAGCGGGCGGATGGCTGGGGGGAAAGCTGGGGGTGATGAGGGCGCCAACAAGAGGCGGGCCCTGATAAACGAGATGATAACTGTGGCGGAATAGCAGAGCCACAGGAGGTCGCGGGTGAGTAAAAACCAGTGTACCTGCGTCGAGTCAAAGGCCGCGGCAGTGCCGGTGGCCACCGAAAGGACTGCACCAAACACGAGGAGTCCTCCAAGGAGCGTGGAGCGTCGTGGGGTCAGAATCGTGCTGGTAGCAAAGGTCATGAGCGCTGCAAAGGAGACAGCAGAAAAGTCTGAAAAATGCCGCGCGGTGTTGAGTGCGATAGCGAAGTGAAAAAACAACCCGACCAGGATCGCCTTATTTCGATGCTGCATGGAGAATAATAGCACCAGTGGCAGCAGGGTCTCGGCTGCGATGCCGACCCACGCCGATAGTAGAGCCAGTGGGGGACTTTGTAGCAGTGGGAAGTGATCGCCAATTTCGTAGTAGAGCTGCACCCCGCAGGACTGCGGGGAGAGAAGGTATGTCGAGTTGAGCTTGGCAAATGCTGCAAAGAGATAGAGCGCTATTAGGAGTCGCTGGATGAGGGGGCGAGCCAGGCTCCATAGGTTAGTGATATTTATGGGTTGCCGAGAGATGGCGAGCGAGGCTCCTGCTAAGACAAGTGTCAGGTCGACAAGGGTTGTGAAGAGTCGGTGATTGGGAATAGTTGGGAGATTAAGCCAGCCCGCAGTAATCTGGGCGGCGGCCATGCAGAGAAAAAGACCAACCTGGCGTGGGCGAAGTATTACCAGAGCGGCGAGAAGTACCGTGGTCGTCTGTGCAATCGTTGCGGCGGCCGAAGGCTCACGGATTAGTCGGGTGATCCAGTCCAGCTGTGAGAGGTACTGCAGGAGGATCGCTGCGGCCCAAAACAGGGTCAGTTCGTGAGAGTTATCTTTATTGAAGTCGGCCTTGGTGGTTTGCAAGGTGTCCATACTTAATTGGCCACTGTGAAAGAGGGCGGCAAAAGAGGTTAGCCCCCGACGGTATCTTAGTAAGATGCGGCTCGGCTGGCGAGCTGTCAACGGGCCTTGCGGTGATTGAAGGGCTGGAGGATGGCCGGGGCGCTTTTCCATCGAGCCTCTGACTCATGAAGCGTGCCGCTACTCTGGATTTGTCTGTACATCTATGTATTTGCTAGCCCGCGTGTTACGCCAACGTGTCGCACGCGAGCTAGCCTGTTTGGCTGGTGCAAAGAGGTTAGGGGGCGATTCGCTTCCCTTGAAGGGCCTGCGAGCTGAGGGCCGTAGTAGCTAGTTAGAGGAGAGAGGAGCTCAGGCGATGCAGAGCCGGCGGAAATGCTTAAGATTCTCTGAGGCCATACCAACCCCACGCACTACGGCGCTGAGCGGGTCGGTAGAGCGTAGGAACTTAATCCCGGTCTCCCGTTGAAGTCGCTCGGCAAGACCTTTAAGGAGTGCGCCTCCCCCTGCGACCCAGATACCGCGCGAGGCGATATCATGAGCCACTTCAGGGCTTGTCTGCTCAAGGGCTGTGATGATGGAGCTAATAATAGCGCTGATGGGCTCATCTAGGGCCGTTCGCACCTCATCGTCCCGCACCTCTACCTGGCGGGGGATGCCGTTGGTGAGGTCTCGGCCAGAGATCAGGATTGTGCGCTGCTTGCCTAGTGGCAGGGCGGAGCCGATAACAAGCTTTGCCCGCTCGGCTTCAAATATGCCGATCTGCAGACCGTAATTTTTCCGCATCATCCGCTGAATAGCCTCGTCCATCTCGTCTCCGGCCACCCGGATTGAGTGCGAGTAGAGGGTGCTGTTGAGGGTGATTATCGCCACCTCGGTGGTGCCGCCGCCAATATCGATAATCATGTTTGCAACGGCTTGGTCTACGGGCAGTCCGCTACCAAGTGCCGCGGCCATCGGCTCCTCCATCAGGAGCACCTCGGAGGCGCCTGAGCTCTCTGCCGCATCGATGACGGCTCGTTTCTCCACTTGGGTAATGCCTGATGGGACGCCGATGACGATGCGTGGTCGACGCAAGGCGGGAAATCGCCAGGAGGCGCTCTTTCGTGCTTGACGCAGCATGTAGTCAATCATGACGGCGGTATTCTCGAAGTCTGCTATCACACCATCTTTGAGTGGGCGTACGCAGCGGATCGAGGAGGCGGTCTTGCCGTACATCTCCTTCGCAGCGTGTCCAACTGCCACTGCCTTTCCGGTGTGCTCATCAACGGCTACTACGGAGGGCTCATTCAGAACGATCCCACGGCCTCGCAGATAGATGAGGGTATTGGCGGTGCCAAGATCCATCGCGATGTCGTTAGACCAGAGATTTTTAAAAAAACGTAGAGGGGAGGGGATCTCGATGGGGCGGAGCAGTGCGGTATTAAGCTCTACGGTGCTCATGAATAATTTTCTCCGGCTCAAGGGTGACAATCCCTAGACTCTCATTCACAAAGGCATCGAACGATTCATGGGGCGAACTAGACGAGGAGCGAGAAGGCGGGCATGGTAGTCGATCGTACCCCAGCAGCGCGCGGTGTCCTTGCTCGCGAGCGTGGCCGGCAAGGGCTTCAAAGCGAGACTCGTAGTAGGAGACCATCATGTTGTCGACGGCTATGAGGAGGTCGCCGTTGGCCAGTTTGCAGATTGGTGTACCAGGGGGAACAGTCTGTTGTACAAGGCGACCGATCTGCGCGAGGAGCTTTAAGCATCCACCCACTCCCAGAGCACGTTCAAGCTCTGGGATGTTTAACGCCTTGACCCTGATAAGTTGCAGAGATTCTGCACCCACTGTTGCGATTAAGTGCGCGCCAAGTCGGACGAAGGATTCCCAGGATAGCTCCGACTCCTCGGATGGGTTGGCAAGCTTTAGGCTCTGACCGACCACGCAACTCACCTGTTCTGCCAGCTCCTCTAGGAGCTTCCCTTGTAATTTTGAAAATGCGAAGGATTTTTTGCTGTCGCAGGCGATAACGCCGAATAGGGGTGGGGTGTTGTCATTGAGTGCAACAGCAACTGGCACCCCAATAAAGCTCTTGAGCTCTTGATCAGCTGTGTAGACTCCGAGAGTCGAGCTGCTGCGGTCAAAAGGAGATACGTGGATCGCGCGTCCATGCTTGGCCACCCACCCGATCAGGCCAGCATCGAGCGGAAGGTCGCAGTGGGAGGCGATCTCTTTGCTGAGCGAGTGAGCGCCAACGAGAGAGAGAGAGTCCGGGGCAGTAATGCCTGAGGCGCCTTGTCCGGCATTAAGGTGCACCAGCCGAGAGCTGACACCTGATGGCAAGAAAATGAAGCAGCTATGCGAGTCTGAGACATTCGCACCAAATCGGGCTAGCCGAGCAAGATCCGATCGCAATCCACTGTCTCTCACAAGTCACCTCCCTGCATGCACCCAAATTACCATCCCCCCCGCTCTGGAGCCACCCTACTTTTTGATGGTGCCACCCTACTTGAGCAGGAAACTTCTGGCAGGATTTGCCGAATAAGTTAGGTGCGAAACAGGAAAGAATTCATACCCGGCACCTTCATCTTCGTGACCTTCCGAACGGAAGAAGGGCTACCCTTTGTCGCCTTGCCGTTCATGAATATGCTTCTGGAGTCCGCGATAGCGCGGGCCCAAAAGCTCTACCCGGTGGTCCTGTGCGGCTATACTTTCGAGCCCAACCACGCTCATTTAACTATTCGGGTCACAGATCCCGAGCTAGTCCCTAATTTCATCGGATATGTGAAGGCGGAGGCGGCACATTACCTAAATAGACTACTGGGCCGAAAGCAACACTCTGTATGGGCAGAGCGTTATGATTCGCCACCGGTGCTCGATCTTGCCAAGGCGCTTCAAAAATTCGCCTATGGCCTCCTAAACCCAGTCAAAGATCGGCTTGAAGCTGAGATGCTAAAATATCCTGGAGTATCATCATATCAACTACTTAGAGAGCGAAAAGAGACTAAGTTGGTGAGGGATATTCCGCGGAGTAAGGTGCCGAAACTTAAGGACCCGCGCCGACCATACCGGGAGAACCACCGGATGGTCGAATACTTTGGCTCTGATGAGTTTGAGGAAATAGAGATTCACGTGGATCCCACAGCAATGCGGCTTTGTTTTGAGAAGTCGAGGCAAGCCACAAAGGAGGAGTTCTACGATACGCTTTGCGATTATATTGATTTGGCCGAGGCGGGGCTTCGAAAGGAGCGCGGTTCAGCGCCTGTACTAGGGGCGAAAAGGCTCCAGCAGGCGTCGATTTTGGCCACGCATACTCCGCCCAGTAATGGCAGGAGAATGATCTGCCTTGGCTCCAATGGGGAGGAGCGGGCGGCTTTTATTCGGAGATTTAGGGCCTTACACCAAAGGTGCAGGGAAGTATTGGAGCGCTGGCGCCTGGGTTATACTTGGGAGCCGTTTCCACCTGGAATGTTTCCACCCTCCCAGCCTCGTATGGCCAATGTTGTTCCTTCTTTTGTCCTCTAAATGGGGGCATGCAGGCAAAAAGCACGCGCTGACTCGCGCAGGGATAGGTGTATCTAGAGTCTTTTAGGGGCAACTACTTTTTGGGCGATTCGAGCCCTCTGGGCACGGGGTCGCCTGGATTCGGCCCTCGTCCCCCTCTACTGTAGCCCGGCACCAGCTGGGGGAGGGGGAGTTGTTATTGGGGGCGTGAGTGTATAGACTGCCTGGGGCGGCTGGGAATGAGATTATAAAGATGTTTTCATCTCGATTTAAAAGCGTTTGCATCGAGTCAATTGGCCTTAACTTACCCTCAAATGAGGTAAGCTCTGCTCAAATTGAGGAGCGGATTGCCCCGCTGTACGAGAAGCTCGGGATACCGTTTGGCACCCTTGAGCGCATCAGCGGCATAAAAACCAGGCACTTTTTCGACGACGATGTGCTCCCCAGCCAGGCTGGCACGGTGGCTGCTGAGCGCGCCCTCCAGCAGAGCGACATTAAGCCTAGTGAGATTGGCGCAGTTTTTAGCTGCTCTGTATGCCGGGACTGCTTTGAGCCTG
>JBILUF010000041.1:0-10564 GCA_044371155.1 Bdellovibrionota bacterium | reverse complement strand
CTGTTTGTTGCTTTACTGTTTTTTGCTTTACTGTTTTTTGCTCTGGTGCCTTACTCAGTATGTTTTACCTAGTGCTGTCATTACATATCTTCCTTTGCATCGCCCTAGTGGTGCTGGTGCTGTTGCAGCAAGGCAAAGGGGCCTCCGCCGGCGCCGTGCTGGGCGGATCAAGTAACACCCTCTTTGGCGCATCAGGAGCCAACACCGTACTCACCAAGGTGACCACCGGATTTGCAATCGCTTTCATGTTTACCTCGGTTGTTTTAGTAAAGCTCTACGGCGGACATGCCGCAGCGCGCACCACCGAGAGCAACCCGCTGCAAGGCTCAGTGATGAACCAGCGCGTGGCAGCGCCGATGGCAGGGGAAGCAGTTGCCCCGGCGCAAGGCAGTGATGCAGCAGGCAGTGATGCAGCAGGCAGTGATGCGGCCGTGGCCAAAGATGCTGTGTCGACTGAGGCAGCTACTAGCGGCCCAGCCAGCACTGATGCAGCGAAGGCAGCACCAGCTGTCCCAGCAGATACCAAGGCAAGCGCTGCGAAAGAGGAGAGCGCTACAAAGGATACCGCTAAGTAAGTAGGAGACCCTCTAAAGCCACGGCTGTAGGAACGGGCCGTTGGAATGACAGATTTCTTGGTGTGCCCACGTGGTGGAACGGTAGACACTCCAGTTTGAGGGGCTGGTGGACGAAAGTCCGTAGAGGTTCAAGTCCTCTCGTGGGCACCAATTTTCTTTGAGCACCCCAAAACCCCAACGTACAGAAACGTACAGAGTCGAATAGCGCTGGGTCCAATAGCGCTGGTTTTCAGAGCTTGCGTTGCTGCACGGTGCTCTGGGCGCATCCATTGCGCTAGCCCGCGGGGACAATCTGCAGAGGGTATATAAGAGATATAACGACAGCGTTACCAGCCGGGGCCCCGGGCTGATCCCTTCCCCGCGCCTTTAGATGGAGCTGAGGTGCTTGATGCTGGCCGACAGGCAGCGGCGTAAGCTGCTAGTGGAGTTTTCATGCAATCATCTTTATTGAACGCGGCAAAGTTCATGCAAGCATTATTCGCCAAGTGGCAGACAACATCATCATAGAACCACTTAGCTTCCTCCCGACATCTCTCGTCAAGTAAGTACACGGCATGCGCTAGACTGGTCTTTGTATTGCCTATCGCAATCATACCAATTCGAACGAGGCGGGGGCACGCTGCAATCGGCGGCGGTGGGCTTGCCCGCAGCGTTGGGGGTCGGCTGCGCCCAGGCCGCTGGCGCGAAGATAAAAATAATGGCAAGTAGCAAAAGTGCTCTAGTTATCATACGCCGTCTCCCTTCGCTCGCTTAGATCTTCATTCGCTGTGTGTAAAATAGGAATGGGTGTGTGCCCCACTAATCATAAAACGACAAGCCAGGGAAAAAACTTAAGGGATCGCTATACCCAGCAGGAAAGTAAAACGCGATGTAGCAGAGAGCCGTGCACACCATTCCCCGCTATCGTATCCAGCGGGGTGAGTAGGCGGGACGGATTCGGAGCAAGGAAGTTAGAGGGGAAGTTTGAGTGGGCGCGTAGGGGAATCTTTTGACCTTCCCGCTATGGCGCGCCAGGCCACCGTGACGGAAGAAAGATAAAAGCGGGAGCGCTAACTTCCAGGATTGGGCTATGCGCCCATTAACCAATCTTTATTGGATACCGCACATTGAATTGAATGGCCGGGTAAGCCCGACGAGGCCTACCCGGGGAACACAAATTGTTACTTAGGTGACAATTTGCAAGAGATCGACAAGCCTAAAAACAACCACACATAGAGAGCTCATAAAAGTTACAAGTGCCGTCGATGAGTTGCAGTCCGCTACCTGTGCTGACAAATCTTGTGCACTCGCCCGTACAATTTCCCGAGCAAAATTTTATCGTGTAACTCTCTTTGCTAATAACCGCTCCCCCCACACTCTGATCCGGAGCGGCAGCAGCGACCGCTTTCGCCTTGGGGGCCGCTTGCCAGCTATCGGCTTTATTTCCAGCAGTGGTGGTTTCGAGTTTAGTTGTTGGATTTGATGGGAAGGGACCACTAGGAGAGCAAGGTTCGGTTCCACCGGCTTGCCAACACTTTCCGAAAGAATCCAAAAAGCACGGATGTGTGCAAGCCCACGCCACCCCAGCCGACATCATCACTAACCCGCCAAGGAAAAGACCGAAAAGCTTTGATTTCATAATAAATCCCTCCCAGATAAAACCAGTAATTTGGCTGCCCTAACGATCGCCTTCAACGGTCAGGGTGTAGGATACGCTTTAGGCGCGCTCCCACTCGGTTGACGCACTGCGCTGAGCGCACCCGCGTTTTAACTTCCCAAAGAATCCTGACGGCAACTCAGCCCTAAAACTTTAGGGGTAATCACCACTGCCTTTGGAGCCGCTGGAGCGGGGCTACTTCCGGCCCCACCCCGCCCCCGGAGCCTGGCACCATGAACCCCGCCATGTCCGGCCGGATGTAGAATATTCGGGGGGTTATCATCGAGCTACCTAATGCGGTGCTGTGAATGGCATCTTAAGAGCACTTTAAGAGCTCATTAAGGGTAATGATGGATTGCCCTCGCTGGAGCGGGGCTTCTTCCACCCCTGTAGCCCGGCACCTTTGCCGAGCCCAAGCTACTTTCCCCAACTATCTATTCGCTAAGTTAGCCCCCAAATCCCCACCTAGCTGCGGCGAAGATCGCCTAAAGGTAGCTTTAAGCGCTCATTACCGTCCTCTTTGGACCCGCTGGAGCGGGGCTACTTCCGGCCCCACCCCCGCCCCTGGGAGCCTGGCACCATGACCCCGCCGTGACGTCTGCGCTGTGTAAGTATGCCAGAAGGAGCGGTATGCGAGCCAAGGTTACAATAGCAGTTCTATCTGTTGCTGCTGGACTCCATCTGATGATTTGCCAGGGAGCACTCGCTAAGCCGGAACGTGGCTTTCGAGTGGGGTTAATCGCAGGGACAGCAGGCCCTGCGTCATTTGCAGGGGAAGCCGTGCAACGCGCGGTACAGAGCACCGACCGGGATAAAGAGCGGCTATAATCGGGTAACTTTCCTCTTTGAAGATGATGGGTTCCAGCCGAAGAATGCACTGAGCGCCGCCGAGATGTTGATATCGCGGGATAGAGTCGATGCATTGATTACCTTTAGCAGCTCGACCGCCCTCGTAGTTGCGCCACTCGCCGAGCGGCGTAAGGTGCCGATGATCTCGATAACGTCGCTCACCGACGTGAGTAAAGGAAGGTGATTCGTCTACGCTATCGTCGATGCTATCTTTTGCAACTTGCAAAAGAAAAGATGGCGCGCTATTCTTTCTTTGCCTAATGGGCAAAGAAAGCCTATGACGAACAACAAGCGGCTCGGCACCTACATTACATCCAGCGTTGCAAGGGAAAGCTATCGGGCCTTTGTACCTCCGCCCCTACCACCGGAGCCACCTATCGATCTTATACGGCTAGCAGGATTGATTGCTAAAGCGGCCAATGCAATCGGCAGACTGGACGGTGTCGCAGAGGTTTTGCCGGACAGCAGTCTGTTCCTCTATTACTATATTCGTAAAGAAGCGGTGCTCTCTTCGCAGCTTGAAGGCACCCAATCATCGTTATCTGACCTCCTTCTCTATGAAAGCAATGAAGAGCCGTCCGTGCCCGTAGCTGACGTTGCAGAGGTGTCCTGTTACGTCGCAGCGTTTGAACATGGTTTGCAGCGTATCCAGAGTGGCTTCCCTCTCAGCCTACGCCTGATTCGAGAGATGCACAAAATTCTCCTCTCGAGGGGAAGAGGAAGCCACAAGCAGCCCGGTGAATTCCGTACCTCTCAAAACTGGATAGGGGGCTCACGCCCGGGTAATGCGCGGTTTGTTCCGCCTCCTCCAGATCGACTCAGAGAGTGCCTTAGTGACTTTGAAAAATATCTGCACCACGACGAGCGCCCTTATCCATCTGTGATTGATGCTGGACTTATTCACGTCCAGTTCGAAACAATCCATCCCTTCCTTGATGGCAATGGACGAATTGGGCGAATTCTGATTACATTTTTCCTCATCGTCATGGGTGATATTAAGAAGCCGTGGCTCTACCTTAGTTTGTTCTTCAAAAACAATCGCGATGAATACTATGAACGATTGAATGCTGTACGCCAGAAGGGAGACTGGGAGGGTTGGCTCGATTTCTTTCTACAAGGAGTTGCGGAAACTGCCGATCAGGTTGTGATGACCAGCGAAAACATTTCTAATCTCTTCGCTGCGGATCGAGGTAAAATCGCCACCCTTAAACGTGCTGCTATCAGTGCAGGTGAGGCACATGAAGTGCTCCGGAAAAGGGCAATTATTTCAGCTATCGACACTGCCAACATAATTGGTGTCAGTGTACCTACCGCCAGGGCCGCGCTACGGAATCTTCAAAAGTTAGGTATCGTGGAAGACATGAACGGTAAGGGGAAGGAGCGTCTTTACGTGTACACGGGACTGATCTCGCTACTTGAACAGGGCGCCGGGCCGATTACCTTGTGAATTCATTATCCTAAAAGAGTTTGTCGAGCCCCTGGATTGGAGCCGCTGGAGCGGGGCTACTTCCGGCCCCACCCCGCCCCTGGAGCCTGGCACCATGAACCCCGCCGTGTCCGGCCGGATGTATAGTATTCGGGGGGTTATCATCGAGCTACCTGATGCGGTGCTGTGAATGGCATCTTAAGAGCACTTTAAGAGCTCATTAAGGGTAACCTTAAGAGGCGCTAAAGAGCTCTTTAATGATGGATTACGATACCGTTTGTGCCCCTTAGGTCTACCCCCTGGTCTGTCTGGCCTGGCTACTAGTCTGCCAGGGACAGGGAAGAGGGGCTTGGTATGGGCTGCCGCCCCACGAGGGTGTGGGTGGCAAAGGAGCGTAAGACCCCCTTACGTCTCCCCTGGCCCTGGGCCAGTTCGATGCAATGCACCCCAGCGGCTGTGCTGATTCCAGCTGCACTTGTGACATTCGGGGCACTAGCGGTGGCCTAAAAGGGCGATGAGGGGTGCCGTGTCGTCTCTTCTCTTTGTGACGCGTTTACGCTTTTGAGTCTTAAGCTAGGGCCACTATATCTTTCGTGATCACCCCCTTGGCGCGGCGGCGGTGGTGCTGATTATCCTGCATGTGGGGCTAACTTAGCGCGCACTTGGATGGCCAGCTCTTTTTCATACTTTGACTGCTCGATCATAAAGGCATTTAAAAATGCTGCCTCTGTATCCATCCCGGCGCGCATATTATCAAAGTAGTCTCTAATCCGCGCTGCACCGAACTGTTCTAGCACTATCGAGGCCGCTAGCGCTGACTGCGCATACGCAGCGGCGAGATCGGCCGGGGGAAGCGCCTTAAAGCCACTACGGAGCTTTCTAAACTCAAGCGGCGGGGTTGCTTTCAATCTGGTTTTAAGCGCTGCTAGCGATGCCTCCTCCACACCGCCCTCTGCAAGCTGCGCCAGTCCTTCATCAAGCCAGGCAATACAGCGCCCCTCAGTGAGTGCTGCTATCCAGGCGTGGGTATACTCATGGCGCACAGAGCGAAGAAGATTCCCACTGTCTACTGCACCCTTGCTCGGAAGCGGCAACAGGATCTGGCCCTGATAAATCATCGCCTCCACCCAAGGAGGGGCGCCGGTGAGGGCAAAAAAAGTAGTGTCTTGAATGAGTCGGATGTGTGCGGCAAATTGCGGAGCGCTTCCATAGCGATCTGCCAATTCGGTGTGCAAGGAGGTAACCTCCTTGGCTACCTCCTGCACCAAGGTGTGCCAACGCTGCGGAGAGTTTATAGTCACCGCTACATCATCGGGCAGAGCAACTTTGATCTCTACACTGCGCGCAGCAAGTGCGGCGGGCTCCGGCGCAGCACCAGCAGGCGTATCGCTGCCCGAGTGTGCAGATGCCAGGGGCGATACCACAGGCAGGCTGACACAGACGAGGAGGAACGCCGAGGTGATAGTATGGTGAAAGAGTGCTGGCACGATGGTTCTCTTTTAAGTCGTGTTGCAAACAGGAAGCAGCGCACCTACTCCATGCCATGTCGCCTGGCGCATGTCGCCTGGCGGGGGCTTAGCGCCTTTGATCCCATCCTAATGATCGGTTGGCCCGAGAACGCTCCTACATCGACTGTATCGGCTGGGTTGGGCTGAGCCATAACTTGATACTGGGCGACACAGTAGCGCTATTTTTCACTCAAGCGCTGGCCTGACTATGCCGAGGTTGGGGTAGGGAGCTAATAATAAAACGACATTTGTAGTTTGAGCGCGCTGACTACCAACGCCGCTGGGCCTGGCCGAGCACGCCCATAAGGTGGCTAATTAAATTAGCTTGTTAGCTAGTTTATTCGGGTGGGATGGGTCGAGCTTAATGAATCAAAGGATCGGCATATTTGATGGGAGGAGCAAATCCTGTCGCAGAGCAGTAGAAACATCTTTCTACCCTGCTGAATCAAATGGTAAAAGATTTTCATCACCGCCTGATTTTAATCAGGTTAAAAGAGCAAGTGAGAGCTTGTCCGAGAAGGGGGGAGAGTATGGGAGCTGAGCTGGGGAGTCTAGTGAGGTGGGTTCGCCCTGCGTCCCTAATAGCGTCGCTGATTATCGCGGTATGTGCGCTTGTTACCCCTTCGTATGGGCAGATGAGTGAAGGTGGTGTGCCCACGGTTGTGGCGGCTACCCCTACTCCCACGCCGGGGGCTGGGATGGCCTGCCATACTGGTTGCTTTGGATGTCCGGGAGTAGAGTGTAGTCAACCTGACGTGCAAAGGCCTGCGGAGGGGAGGATCACTGCTTGTGGAGGCTTAAGCGCAGGACAACCAGGCGCACCACAACAGGAGTGTGGGTGCGCTACCGATGGGCAACCTGACCCGACTCCTAAGGACCCGCTGCAGGGAACTCAAGTGGCGGCATCGGAGGCTGTTGATGGTCCCCCGGTCCATGCGGAGGAGGAAGAGGGGGACAACTGTGCAAGTCCTGGAGGCATAGGTCTAGTTCCGTATTCCTCACCGGGTGGACAGACTCCAGTCGCTGACACAGCGCCCAATAAAGTTGCTGATGTTGCTGATAGCTGGCGTATTTCAACTGACAAATTGTTGTCATCTGGAGCGGGAGCGAACGAGTACGGAGAGCTTCCTTCTCCGCCTCCGTCGTGGCCAGGGAAGTTTTATTTTAACTATTTTTCCTCCTCTGGAATCGTATGGTGGCGCACCCCTAATAGCACTCCGTATGATCAGCAGTTTTGGGTGAAGTACGATGTAAGGAATCGGACCAAGTCGATTTTTCTTAGACACCCGTCGGCCCTTGGTCGTTGGCTTTTAGATCGAGTGCTTAACTGGTCAGGGCATGAGATTGCCAGTGTGGTGTATGACAGTAATGGTCTAGTCACCAAGCGGCGGTATGGTCGTGGGCTTGAGGAGCGGGTGATTGCTCACAATGACGTATCGTACTCGGTCGAGCGGTATGTGTACCCCGATGGCGACTACCAGAATGAGGCTGAGGCGCGGTTATTAGGCACGATTAAGCATAACTTCGGATATGCCGCAGGAGTGCTGCGACTTATCTCTGTAGAGGGTGATTCGCATAGTTATCTTCCTGACCCCAGCGGCGCCAATGCGCTCTTTGATGCCAGTGCCCAGACGACTGGGCGCATTAGGATTTACTATGCGTATGGCGAAACACACCCGTATCTTTTGGCTGTATCTCGGAAATTGATTTCAGACAGTGGCGAGATTGTAAAGAGCGAGGAGCTTGTCCGTTACAGCTGGCAGCGGATTGACGGGAATTGGAAGGTAGTGAGGCAAGAGCGAGCTGACGGCTCGGTGCGGGAGTTTAGTTATGCGCCACTTGCTAACGGCTTTGGCCCTGGTGTGGAGGTGACCGAGGAGCAGCCGGGTGTAAAACGGGTGGAATACCGGTTTGATTATCTGGGGAGGGTAAGGAAGGTCGTTGAGAAGTCGTTGTACGGACACTCACTAAACGGTGAAGGGGACGATGAGCGAGTAACGACCTACCAATATGCTAATGACCAGCTACCGCTTTCAAAGGCGCTTGCTAAGGTGACCTATCCCTCAGGCGAGTCGTGGCAGGCTACTCGCAGTGCTGTCACTGGGAATATTACCTCAGTAACAACGACAAAAGCTGGTGGCGGAGGGCTTGCCACGACGTATTACAACTATGTTGGTACGAACGCGTGGTGGGATAGCGCGCTTTTGACCCACACCACGGACGCTGCTGGCAACCGCACTGACTATCAGCGGAGCTACGGCGCGCGCACAAATAGCTGGGATATTAGCCTTCCGATTATTTCGGAACAGGTGCAGCTACCGAGTGCCGGGAGCGGAGCGGAGCGTCTTACGTATGTATCTGAATATGACGTGCAGGGGCGACTCAAGCGCACAGTAGCGCCAGGTGGTGTGGCGACAGGATACGAATACGACACGCAGCGGGGGCTTATAAAGAGTGTTGTCAGTGGAGCGGTTGGCGGCAGCGCTAGCGCTGATACTGAATCGTATGCATGGCTTGAGCGCGATGAGCTTGGTTTTCCTGTCCGTTTTGTTGAAGGTGTGCCTTTTGGGCAAACTGGCGGCACAGAGGAGATCTATACCCGGGATGCGCAGGGGAACATTACCGAGATTAGCCGCCCTGCTGGCGAGGGACGACCTGAGTCCCGGATGCGGGTGTTTAATGACTGGCGTGGCGACACGGCAGTGGTGGAGGTATTTAACCGGGATTATCAGAGCCAGCTTCCGCGTTCTGCCACTGGACAGGCAGGCAACCTGAGCTGGGTGCGGGTAAGTGAGCAGCAAAACGATGCCGCCGGGCGAGTGCTGCAGAGTCGCTCCTACCGCGGTCCGCTGTATGGCACGAGCGCGGCGTTTAATCTGAATAATTATGAGCAGACCAGTTATAGCTACTGGCGCAATACTGACACCGGGGATCGTGGCGTGACGATGACCTCGCCCGGGGGCGCGGTTACTCTGAGGATGGACGGATATGATGAGCCGATAAGTATTATCGGCATGGGGATGCACCGTAAGTTTTCGTCAAGCGCCATTGAGCAGCGCCAGACGGTGCAAGAGCGTGTAGCTGGCAGCAATACCTTTATAACCAAGACGGCGTTGTTTGCTGGCGGAGCAGTAAAGCAGGTGAACTCCTCCACCGGGGCGCAGGTGAACTATACCTACGATATCCGTGGGCTCCCCACCCAGATGCAGGAGCGGATGAATGGAGCGATCCGCACCACTGCATCGATGGTGTACGACAATCTTGGACGAGCGCTATCGAGTACTCTTTTGACGCCCCAGGGCAGCGGTATAGCACCGTTTAAGGTAATGGAGGTTGGATATAACCAGTTTTCGTTACCTGCGTGGACCAAAAACCACCGCGGCGAGCAGACAAGCTACCAGTATGACGAGCTTGGTAGGCTCATCGATGTGCAGTTTGGGGGTGAGGGGGTTAGCTATAAGTATGCGCCGCATCGCAACTGGATTGAGGAAGAGACGCGGCGGATAGGCAGCGATGCGTACCGTGTCACCTATAGCTACGATCTACGTGGACGACAGGTGAAGGCGACCGAGCTTGGGCGAGGGGGCAAGGTGACCCCACGCACCACAGAGACGTTTTATAACTCCTTTGGAGCGGTGGAGGCTATTAAGGCTGCTGACGGCAAGATCTCACAGTGGTCTAGCGGGCTTGATGGATTTACCTGGTGGAGCCGTCCGTATGCTGGTGTGACGATGCGTGCAGCGCGCACGATGTCAGCCGATGGTTCTGAGCTTATTGAGATCTTTGATTCGAGCGGCAGAAAGTCTGAGTACAATGTCAACCCACTTGGGCTGTTAGTCTCGTCTAAGCGACTGCCTGGTAGTGCTGCCACAACGTATCAGTACGATGCGTCGCGTCGGTTGATTGCGTTAGCGAAGCCTAATGGGGTGAACGCTACCTTTGCGTACGACAATCAGGGGCGGTTTGCCACCGGCACCTGGAGCCGAGGCAGCGAGGTGATCACTCGCACCAACACCTTCACTGATGGGCGTCTTACCAAGCGCGCTGAGAGTAATAGTAACGGTGAGAATAGCTTTATTGAGTATGCGTACGATATTTTTGGTGCGCTGCGGGAGGAAAAGACCACTCTGCCAGGTGGGCGAGTAAGCACCGTTGCCGCGCATCGCTTCTACACCGATTCCCCGGATAATTTATCGGTGCAGAAGTATGACTTTGCCCCGCATAAGGTGATGTTCCAGGGTGCGCGGCTTAATGAGTCGCTGAATATCTCGTATGATAACCAGAGCCGGATAACTTCACTCGGCTTTGGAGCAGGTGGCGCGATTGGGCTGCCTACGACAGCGGCGACCTTTGGCTACTACGGCAGCACGATTAACGAGGTAAAGCTAGCAGGGGATAAGCTCCGTAGCACAGTGTCGTATGACAAGTACGGGCAGCTCGAGGAGTCCCTCTCTGAGTGGAGTGGTAAAGCAGTTGATGGGTACCAGCTAAAGCGTAACATCCTGGGACAGGTGACCGCTGAGGGACGGCTCTTTAGCCCCAGCAAGGCGTGGATGTATGACGGGCTTGA
>JBILUF010000350.1:0-3079 GCA_044371155.1 Bdellovibrionota bacterium | reverse complement strand
CCCACGCGTTGACCCAGGCTGTGATGTTAAGACCCACCCATAGCAGGAGAAGCATCGATTGTATGATGATAAACGGCCATGAACCCATCATCGCAGCGAATCCATCCGCGATCCGCTGCCCCATGGTGAGCTGCTCCTCTATGACTTCATTGACGTTGCGGCTGACACTTTTTCTTAAAAGTGCATCGGTCCGGTATAAGCGATGTCCCAGTACCGTCAAGACATCGATTGCAGCTTCTGGGTGAGTCTTTAAGAAGTCATGAAACTCCGAGCGATCAAAAGCCTTGGCTAATACCTTATCCTTTGCTCTCACCCGTAGGGTGCGAGGCAGTCCGGTGAGCATCGATAGCTCACCGAAATACTGTCCCGGGCCAGCCTCGTCCAGGATAAGCTCGTGTCCCTCCGCATCCGAGGAAACGAATTCCACCGTGCCTTCGGTGATTACATAGAAATTGCCTCCCTCGTCGCCCTCCCGGATAATTACCTGTCCCGGGATAAAGGTGCAGGTATCCATGATCTCCAGCACCCCCGCTAGCTCCTTATCATCCATCTCGCTAAAGAGGGGGACTTTGCGAAGTATCTCTAACTCTTCCATGCTGCGATGTCCTTCCGGTGAAAAGGGGAGGCCTAGCCTCGCGTAGCCTCCATAATCCCCGCAAATCGGCCCTTCGCGCAACGTACGTTTCAAGGCCTCACCGGCTAAAAGGTCCGCGGGGGCGCCCCTACCACCTAACCCTAATGGAGCCGTGGGGGGATTTATGATACTAAGTTAAAGCGGGAGCGCTCCTGCCCCATGATGTAAAGGGAAGAGAAGATTAGCGCCTGCCCTTACCTTTAGATTGGATCTTGTATGACTGAAGTTCGCACCCGTTTTGCACCTAGCCCCACCGGTTTCCAACATATTGGTGGGATGCGCACAGCATTCTTTGCTTGGCTACTAGCCAAGAAGCACGGCGGCAAGTTCATTCTGCGGGTTGAGGATACCGACCAAGAGCGAAAGGTCCCCGGTGCTATTCGGTTTATCATCGACGAGCTACGCTGGTTTGGTATTGAGATCGACGAAGGGCCATCCAACGAGGAGCTGGCCAAAGTAGGGGAGCCCACTGGTGGGGAAAGCCTTGGCGGTCCACATAGCCCCTATATCCAGTCACTGCGACTGCCACGCTACAAAGAGATCGCCAACGAGCTTGTTGCGAAAGGATTTTGCTACCGCTGCGACTGCACTCCCGAGATGTTAGAGAAAGAGCGCAACGAGCAGATGGCGCGCAAAGAGGCCCCGGGCTACACCGGATATTGCCGTGACCGCAACGTGTCGGCAGACACCAAACATGTGATTCGTTTTAAGCTCCCGTCCAAACGCACCGTGGTGCTAGAGGACGCGGTGCGAGGAAGGATTGAGTGGGAGGATCTGGCACTTCGGGACCCCGTGCTCCTAAAGAGCGATGGTATCCCCACCTACCACTTAGCGGTGGTGGTTGATGATCACGATATGCAGGTGACTCATGTGATGCGCGGCACGGAATGGGTACCCACGGCGCCGATTCATCTTTTGATATATGAAGCGCTGGGATGGAAAGCTCCCGTATTCGCGCATCTGCCAGTCGTAATGGGTAGCGACGGCAAGAAGCTATCTAAACGCCACGGAGCAGTCACCTCTGAGACATTCCGTGAGCAGGGATATCTGCCAGAGGCGCTGCTTAACTTTGTGACCCTTATCGGCTGGGCTCCAGGAGAGGGAGATAACCAAGAGATCTTCTCCCGTGATGAGCTCATTAAGAAATTCTCTCTTGAGGGAATAAACGCTGCAAGCGGAGTATTTGATTACAATAAGCTCATGTGGATGAACGGGATGTATATCCGGGCACTCTCGCCAGCGGAATTTACCGAGCGTGCCAAGCCATACCTTGAAAAAGCAGGCATTAAGGTGGACGCGCGCTGGGAGCAGATTGCGCCGCATGTGCAGGAGCGGGTAAAGACCCTCGCTGAGATCGCTCCGATGGTGGATTTTATCTTCCAAGATAAAATCACCCGAGAGCTTCCAGCGATGTTTCAAAAGGGGATTGATGCGGCTAAATCCGTCGAGATCCTTGAGCGCACCAAGGGAATCCTGGCTGGACTACCTAATTTCTCGCATGAGCTTATGGAGCCAGCCTTTCGAACCCTCGCTGATGAGCTGGGTCTGAAAGCAGGTCCATGTTTTGGAGTTATTCGTATCGCAGTGACAGGGAAGAAGATTACTCCGCCGCTCTTTGAATCGATTGCTGTGCTTGGCAAAGGCACTGCATTGGCGCGGATAGATGAAGCGATCACTGAGCTACGAGCTGCAGCGTAGAGCTGCGACTTGGCGCGAGTTCAAAACGCCCCAGTGCGGAGGAACTGAATCGTCTTTTCGCTGGTGGGCTTGGATAGCAGGAGGCCGGTGTGGCTTGTCCACATCGTGGTGTGCGCCGCTCCATCAAGGCGGGTCTCCTCGACCGTAACCGCTCCATCGTGTGGGCCACTCAGCGAGCTTTTTGCAATAATTCCGAGACCGATTGGCAGAGTTCCGGCGATAACGCCACATTCCCAGGTGGGCGGTGGTAGCGCGAGTGGTAACGTACTGTGCAGCGCCTCGGCTGCGCCGCCCAGCATCGCTTGACCAAACCACAAGCCGGAGAGCCAGCGACTTGCCGCGCTGCCGTTGATTGGACTCCCAAGCGCCACAATCCGACCGCGCTGCGATTTGAGCTCCTGTGCCGCTGCCAGAGCTAGAAGACCACCCATACTGTGGCCAACAAGGTGCACCTCCTGAGAATCAGCGGACTCTACCTCTTGCACTAGATCCGCGACTGATTGTTGAAAATTGCCGCGTGATGGATAGTCAAAATACCGCACCGAGTACCCCGCTCCTGCTAGCCGCCTACCCAGCGGCCACATGACCGGGCTTTTCATCCAGAGTCCGTGAATTAAAAGCGTGACTGCCATCGGCGGTAGGGGCCTTAGAAAAGTGTTAGTCGATACCCAGTGCGGACAAAGCCTTCAGTGTTTTCAGGGACTGTTTAACTGCTCGCTGTGCACTTGCCAAACGTTTACTCGCTGA
>JBILUF010000349.1:0-3091 GCA_044371155.1 Bdellovibrionota bacterium | reverse complement strand
GGATGGTTATGTGGGGACGGCTCCGGTCGGTTCCTTCCCGTCGAATGGCTATGGGCTGTATGACATGGTGGGTAATGTCTGGCAGTGGGTAGCTGATTGGTATCGGCCGGATACCTACCAGGAGCGGGCTGATGACAAGATCTCGTGCCACAATCCCGCCGGTCCCAAGACGAGCGCGCACCGAGTAAGTCCCGCTCAAGAGGAGCGGGTGACCAAAGGGGGCTCGTTTTTATGTCATGAGAGTTACTGTTTAAGCTATCGACCTGCCGCCAGGAGAGGCACGCCACCAGATACTGGGATGTCTCACATCGGGTTTCGGTGTGCCAAGTCGGGGAAGTAACTCTTGCTCTTGTGCTCTGACGCGGCTACTGTGTGGGCCGCTTTGAAGGTGCCTGTACGATCAGAAATTTTTTGGAGTTTTATGAAGAGATTTGCGGTTCTAGGTGCTCTATCGGCGGTGATGGTTGCAACATCGGCATCGGCTGGGCCAATTCGTGATGCTGTCGGCTACGTGGGTGAAACGATTGGCGACACCGCATCTGCGATCGGCTCTACAGTTAAGGATGCTGCTGGAACAGTGACTGAGAAAAACGACCCGCGTGCCACTCGCAAAGAGATTGATGCCGTTGCCGCAAAGACTCTTGAGGCAGTTTTAAAAAACAGCGCAGCTGCAAAATCTCTTTATGAGAAGAGCTATGGCTACGCTGCATTTGATTCACGCAAGAGCTCGTTTCTAATTACCGCTGGCAAGGGGCTTGGTGTCGCTGTGCGAAACGACTCAGGCGAGCGCACCTATATGCACGTTGGCACCCTCGGGGCGAATATTGGAGCAGGGGTGCAGTTTTATCAGGGTCTATTTCTTTTCGAGAACAAGCAGGCCTTCGATTCCTTCGTCAATCAGGGCTGGCAGGCCGATGCCGGTGCGGGCGCGACACTAGGGAAAGCCTCCCTTGAGGCACAGGCCAAGTTCACTAACGGCATGGCCTACTACCAGCTCTCAGAGACGGGAATCTTGCTGGATGCAAGCCTCTCTGGAACCAAGTACTGGAAGAGCAAAGAGCTTAATGATCTGCGGTGAACTGGTAGTCGGAACGCGCTTTGTATTTGGATGAAAGCATATTTGGGAACCCGTACAACCAAAAGCTACTGCACCACCTGCAATAGCTTTTTGCGCCACTCAGCTGGCCCCACTTCATGCACAGAGACACCAGAGCTATCGACCGCAACGGTGACGGGCATGTCTTTGACCTCAAACTCGTAGATTGCTTCCATGCCGAGGTCTTCGAAGGCAACGACCCGGGATGCGGTGATCGCTTTTGAGACCAAGTAGGCAGCACCTCCAACGGCCATGAGGTATACCGCTTTATGTTTCTTGATAAGCTCTACGGTCTCGTGTCCTCGCTCAGCTTTCCCGATCATGCCTAAAAGCCCGGTCTTGGAGAGCATGAGGTCAGTGTATTTATCCATCCGGGTTGCTGTGGTTGGCCCTGCTGGCCCCACCACTTCGCTACCCACGGGGTCTACAGGACCTACGTAGTAGATAAACCGATTCGTGAAATCGACTCCGGGGGGAAGCTGTTCACCTTTGTTTAAAACATCAGCAATCCGTTTGTGAGCGGCATCACGGCCGGTGAGGAGCTTGCCGCTTACGAGTATCGTCTCCCCGGGCTTTAAGGTCGCGACCTCTTCGCGGGTGACGGTGCTTAGGTCAATTCGCCGTGCCCCTTGCCCAAGTGCAAGAGAGATTGTGGGCCAATCAGAGAGTGCTGGTGGTGTAAGGGTCGCAGGCCCCGAGCCGTCTAGCTCAAAATGAATGTGTCGAGTGGCGGCGCAGTTTGGAATCATCGCTACGGGCAGCGATGCTGCGTGGGTAGGATACTCGAGCACTTTGACGTCGAGCACCGTGGCCAGGCCACCAAGACCTTGCGCCCCGATACCGAGCTGGTTCACCTTCTCAAAAATTTCAAGCCGAAGCTCCTCAGCCCGGGTCTTTGCACCTCGGGCTTTCAGCTCATGGATATCCACGGGCGCCATCAGTGATTCCTTGGCAAGGATCATCGCCTTCTCAGCCGACCCTCCGATACCGATTCCCAAGACTCCCGGTGGACACCACCCAGCACCCATGTGCGGCACCGTTTCCAACACCCACGCAACGATATCGTCGTTGGGATTTAACATTTCAAGCTTTGATTTATTTTCGGAGCCGCCACCTTTGGCAGCCACTGAAACTTCAATTGTGTCTCCGGGAACTATCTCGATATGGAGAATGCCGGGGGTGTTGTCCTTGGTATTTTTTCGTTTGCCGGCTGGGTCAGTGACGATTGAGGCGCGCAAGGGGTTGGCCGCATTTTTGTATGCGCGCCGGATCCCCTCGTCAAACAGCTCCTGTAGGGGTAGCTTTGAATCGATGTGGCACTCAGCGCCAATTTTGACAAACCCCACAACGATACCGGTGTCTTGGCAGAGTGGGCGGTGACCTTCAGCGGACATCCGGGAGTTAACTAAGATCTGAGCTATCGCGTCCTTAGCACTCTTTGACTGCTCGGCCAGATAGGCCTTGTGCATCGCCTGGATGAAATCAATCGGGTGGTAATAGGAGATATACTGCAGAGCATCAGCGATGCTTGTGACGAAGTGTTCAGGATTGATGAGTTTCATACCCACAATAGTAAGACGAGGGAGGGGAAGGGTTCAATAGGAACAGATGAGCATGGCGGTTTCGATGACTGGGAGTGTCGGATAAAGCCCGCCTGCCTCGCTCGCAAGCCACCAACTAAACAAAAAAGGCACGGCGCTACGCCTTGGAGCGCGGGCATCTTGCCCGCAATTGATCGAAGGTGAAGGATGTTGATGCAACATCACGGGTGCACGTACGTTGGGGGCTTGGTCGTTACGGATTAGCTTTGCGATGGATTGCGGCTGTGTTGGAGCGCGGGCATCTTGCCCGCAATTGATCGAAGGTGAAGGATGTTGATGCAACGTCACGGGTGCACGTACGTTAGGGGCTTGGTCGTTACGGATTAGCTCTGCGATGGATTGCGGCTGTGTTGGAGCGCGGGCATCTTGCCCGCAATTGATCGAAGGTGAAGGA
>JBILUF010000403.1:0-3092 GCA_044371155.1 Bdellovibrionota bacterium | reverse complement strand
TTTACGGGCATTGTTATGCCTTCTTGCTCTTGAGCGTACTTGGTTGAAATCGCCTGAAGCGTTTCAACAAAAGTGTATCCGGCATGATAGCAGGCAACCTCGATGCTCGTGTGCCGCTCCGCTTTGATGCCCGGGATAGAAAGTGTTGTGGCGAGCCAATCATAGAATTTAAATCGACTGGCTATATGGCCCGGCTTATCGTGAGTAACATCGCTCTTTACACCGAGCTCTTTCGGCGGCTCTATCCGAATATCGATATCTTCAGAGAACCTGTCGATAATCCCAAAGCCCTTTGAAAGTGACGTCCCCGCCTTGCGCTCAAAGTTAAAGCTCTGCTCTTGGAGTGCTCATAGGTGTCCGACATAAACAGAAACGGATCCTGACTCGGCAGAACTTTATTGAGATTTGAAGTAATTTTACGCAAGTTGAGTTCGTATGTTTGGGTGTCCTGCATTACCTACTTTGAAGATTAGGCTCCTCTTTGCGCGCTATCCGTAAATTTACGGGCTGGCATATGTGTAACAATAGGCGTACAATTCCGACATATGTATAAGCGACTATGTACCATATTGGAATCACAGAGTTTTTTTCTCTTTGGGCCCCGTGGGTCAGGGAAAACTCAACTATTGAGGGACAGGTTTGAAGATAAATGCCTCTATTGGTTGGACCTATTAAATGAGCGGCAGGCTGTGCGCTTTTCGCGAAATCCAGCGCAGTTGAAAGATGAAATCCTGCAAAATTCTCCTGATAGTCATACCAAAGAAGGATTTGTTGTCATTGATGAAGTACAGCGTGTGCCAGGAATATTAAATGAAGTTCACCGTCTTATTGAAGATCCGAAGTTTTCTAAAAAAATAAAATTTGCGCTTACTGGATCAAGTGCTCGCAAACTAAAAAGAGGCGGGGCTAATCTTTTAGCAGGACGTGCTCTCCTTAATTATTTACATCCGCTTACTTATCGTGAGTTGAGTGATGATTTTGATCTATCATCTGCGCTGCATTGGGGTACTTTGCCGAGAGTAGTCACGGCGAAGACCGATCTAGAAAAAGAAGAAATATTAAGTTCTTATTTCAGTATTTATCTGAAAGAAGAAATTAAAGAGGAGCAGGTTGTAAGAAAAATAGATCCGTTTATAAGATTTCTTGAAGTAGCAGCGCAGGTAAACGGAAAATTGATAAATTGTGCTAAAATTGGCAGAGAGTGTCTCGTTGATGAAGTTGCGGTCAAGCGCTATTTTCAGATCCTTGAAGATACTTTGCTTGGATTTTTTTTGCAGCCCTATCATGTGTCGTTCAGGAAACGGCAGTCGCACCAGCCAAAGTTTTATCTGTTTGATTTGGGCGTAAAACGCATTATCGATAATACGATAAGAGTGAAGTTGGTTCCGCAAACGTATGCTTTCGGGGAAGCATTTGAACATTTTATCATTCTTGAGTTTATCAGGCTGAATGATTACCTCCGTAAGCGGTACAGATTTTCGTATTTTCGCAGTCGTGATGATTCTGAGATTGACCTTATTATCGAACGGCCAGGTCAGCCGCTGGCACTAGTAGAAATTAAATCTACTCAATCTCCCGATAAAATTGAGATATCAAGATTCGCTAGACTAGCGGCAGAATTTAAAGGTGCAGAAGCTTTTATTTTATGCCGTAGCGAGAGTAAAAAGCTGGTCGATGGCGTACAGATTCTTCCTTGGCAGAAAGGTCTGGATCTACTTCTTTGAATAGTGAAAATTTAGACAAAAGCGTACAAGCATTAATTTAGTAGGTAGCAACTTTTCTGGACTTCCCCCGATTGACCTCCTCCCCTTGAAATAATCCAGGCACGAGCTTGGATTTAGAGGAAGGAGGTCAAGTTCGCAAATGCGGAATTATTTGGGAATTTCCCTCTATTGGTGGATGCCCTAGACTCTTCTCTTGATGATGCAACACAATCTCCCTGCCCTCTTCCAAGAGATCCTCTCCCCGGGTCAGATCCTTACCGCGGCCGCAGATCTTGAGTTCTACGGCAAAGATGTCTGTAAGCAGTTCTCGGCTCATCCCAGCCTCGTGCTTACTCCCAGCACTCCACAGCAGGTGGCTGATATCCTAAAGATCTGCTCACTGCACAAAATCGCAGTGGTGCCCTCCGGGGGCCGCACCGGCTATAGCGCTGGCGCCACCGCAACCCAAGGAGAGGTGATCCTCTCCCTTACCAAGATGACTCGAGTGCTTGAAGTTAATGCCATCGACCAGACGATTACGGTCGAGGCAGGGGTGACCACCGAAACGGTACGCCAAAAGGCCGCCGAGCATGGGCTCTACTACGGGGTGGATTTCACCAGCAAAGGCTCAAGCCATATC
Source organism: Bdellovibrionota bacterium (assembly GCA_044371155.1). GTDB lineage: Bacteria > Bdellovibrionota_C > UBA2361 > UBA2361 > UBA2361 > CAZTER01. Next base: position 749 of record JBILUF010000403.1, on the reverse strand, counting down.
GGCGGCAATATCGCCACCAACGCTGGCGGCATTCGGGTTATCCGTTACGGCAACACCCGCGACTGGGTGCTGGGACTCGTGGTGGCTCTGCCGAACGGCGAGCTGCTACGGTGCAACGGAAAGCTCTTTAAGAACCAAACTGGATATGACTTTAAGTCGCTGTTTATCGGGTCAGAAGGGACGCTTGGGGTTATCGTCGAAGCAACATTGAAACTCTGTCGCCCTCCGCGCGAATCAAGGCTGTGTCTTTGCGGCGCAAAGGATCCCTCCGTGGCTCTTGAGGTGCTCACCTCGCTTCGAAAGCAGTTTACCGTAAATGTATTTGAGTATTTCGAACGAAGTGGCCTTGAACTTGTGACAGCACACAGCAGCCTGGTGGATCCCTTTAAAGAGGCGCACCCGTGTTATCTTCTAATTGAAATCGAAGCTCCGCACGCAGAGGAGCGTCAGCGATTCGAGGAGCTGCTTAGCTCATTTCTTGAAACTGGAGTGATTAGCGATGCCGTCTTGAGCGAGAGCTCTAAACACTCGCAGGATCTGATGAGTCTTCGGGAGCTCATCGGAGAAATGGCGAACAAGCACCATGTGCCGCACAAAAATGATATCTCTGTCCCAGTGCCTGCGATCCCGGCCTTCTTGCATGAGCTACGAGAACTATTCACTAAAAAATATCCTCAGTACCCAAGCATTATCTTTGGGCACGTAGGGGATGGAAACCTACATGTGAATGTGCTGAAGCCTGAGTCGAT
>JBILUF010000348.1:0-3109 GCA_044371155.1 Bdellovibrionota bacterium | reverse complement strand
TATCTCCTGCGCGCTCTGCAAAAGCCCGCCGGGGGTGTTAAGCTCCACCACCACAGCTTTAGCGCCCGCTTGCGCCGCCTCCTCAATGCCCTCGCGCAGGTACATCATGGTGCCGGGTAGGATCATCGAATCCACCCGTAGCACCGCCACATGATCCGCTGGAGTCGGGGTGGCCAATGCCGCCAACGGGAGCAGCAACGAACACAACGCCACAGTATAATTAACAACCTGCCTCAACATCTGGGCCCCTCCATCTGATTTTATGAGCACTACTGCCGGGTTCCGAGCACGGGAAGCAATCGCTGTAGATCGTGCCAGAAACGCTTCTTGGTCGCCGCGTCCTTGGCTGAGCGCGATAGTTCGACGGTGCAAAGCAACCTTTTATTGGCATGCAACACAAGCTCATCTCCGCCTGGCTGTGACACCCCAAGCACCTCGGCCGCCTTGGTGCCTAACAACACAACCAGCGATGCCGCAGATCCCGCAAACGCACTCTGTATCTCCGCTACATCCGCGGACCGTAGCACCTGAGCCTCTGAAAGCGGAAGCTTTAGCCCCTTCTCTATCGCTCCACGCAGCAGCTCCCCAGCGGCGTCCCCAAACGGGTTCGCCACGTTACCCTCGACTGGCTCACATGACAGAAACAAGACAGCGCTTGCGTGACTCACTGCGCGGCTTCGGGCCTCAGCAAATGCCGCTCGCGGAATGCCACCCGGATAGAGCCGTGACACGGAGCGCAGATAAACTGAGAGCGCATTCTCACTCACAGGGAAACTCCCAATCGCAACATCCTATTCAAGCTTTAGGATGGCATCTAAAATCTTATTAGCGACTCGGCTCTTAAAGCTCGTAGCCACCTCGTGCTGCCGCCCACTCTTATCAACAATCCACACCCGATTGGTATCCAGGTCAAACGCATCAGTGGCAAAATTCCCCACAATCATATCGGCGTTCTTGGTGCGAAGCTTGTTGCGGGCCTCATTGATGAGATCCTCAATCTCCCCCGTCTCCACCGCAAACCCCACCAGCCGTGGCCGTTGGTTATCACCGCGACGCTCACCAAGAGTTGAAAGGATATCAGGGTTCTGCTCAAGCTCCAGCTGCGGCGGATTAAAATCAGCCTTTTTAATTTTGGCATCAGCGGCACTTTTCGGCCTAAAATCCGAGACCGCTGCGGCCATAATGATAAGATCCGGCTGCGTTGGTGCATCAAAAGAATGCTCCAGCATCGCATCCAACATCTCCCTAGCCGAGGTCACCGGAACACACCTGACCTGCGAGGGCACACTCACGTAGCAAGGACCATGTACCAGGGTCACCTCGGCGCCACGACGGAATAGCTCCCGCGCCAGCGCTATCCCCATCTTTCCCGAGGAGCGGTTGGACAGGTATCGCACCGGGTCTACCATCTCGCGGGTGGGGCCAGTACTCACTAGCACGCGCTTGCCCGCAAAGTCTCCCATCGAGAGCACCCTTCGCACATGGTAAAAGATCTCCTCTGGCCCAGCCAATCTGCCAGCTCCGTTCCACCCACACGCCAGCGCTCCTTCCTCGGGATCGACAAAAGCCACCCCGCGCTTTCGAAGCAGCGAAATGTTCTCCTGGGTCACCGGATTTTCCAGCATGTTCACATTCATCGCTGGAGCAACCAACAGAGGTGCGCGCGTTGCCAACGCCACCGCCAACAACGGCGTATCCGAAAACCCCATCGCAAGCTTCGCGATACAATCGGCAGTGGCTGGCGCTATCACCATCGCATCACCCCAATCAGCAAGCTGAATATGTCCGATCCCGGTGGTCTCAGACTCATTCCAAAAATTGGTCATCACCGGATGTCCAGTGATGGCCTCCATCGTCGTGACACCCACAAATTTCTGCGCCGACTCAGTCATCACCACCCGGATCTCATATCCGCGCGACACCATGAGCCGTGCTAGCTCGGCAGCCTTGTAGGCCGCAATTGAGCCAGTGATACCCAGAACGATTTTGCGTTTCTCAGCTAGTTGATAATCAGCCATAGCTTATCCCCTCAGGAACGGATTACTTCGGCGCTCTGCCCCCACGGTGGTGTCTGGTCCGTGTCCAGAGAGCACCTTTACATCATCGGGCAGGGCCATAATCTTCGACTCAATACTCTCAAGGAGCAGCTCATGGTCCCCTCCCGGAAGATCGGTCCTGCCGATTGAACCTGCGAACAATGTGTCCCCTGCCAGCAAAGTCCCCGAGGGGCGATGCAGAAAACACAGATGCCCAGGCGAATGACCCGGGGTGAATAGTACCTCAAACTCTAGCTTACCGACACGGATTGTTTCCCCGCCTGCAAGGTATTGAGAAGGCTCAGGACAGTTCTGCATCCCGTCCGAAGGCAGGCCATACATCTGGCAGACTTTGAGTACGCTGGCGCGAAATACCTGCTCATCGCGGTGCCCCAGCAACGGAAGCCCCTGGAACACCCGCAGAATCTCAGCCGCCCCGCCGCAGTGATCCACATGGGAGTGGGTGAGCCAAACAGCGCTAAGGGTAGTGCCTGATTTCTTGAGCAGCTCAAGCAAGCTCTCGGGGTCACCCCCCGGATCCACCAACACCGACTGATTTGTTTCGGAGCAGACTACTAGCCTACTGTTCTGAGAGAATGCCGTTACTGGGGCTGTAAACACTGAGAGCATCGGAGCCTCTTTGAGAGGAGATAAATGTCAAAAGAGATAAACCGTTTGGAACACACAGCAACTACAGGCGGGCTAGCTAGCCTTAGCAGCAGTTGATTGATCTAGGCACCTGTCAAGAGCCTCCCAGGCAAGCAGCGCGCACTTTACCCGCGCAGAGAACTTTCGCACCCCTTGGAGTGCCGCCACATCGCCCAGCTCCGGCAGGTCATCGGCCTCCTTTTCTCCCCGCATCATGGCGCGAAATTTCTCACCCAATGTCCGAGCCTCTATCACCGGCCGGCCCTTGCATGCCTCCGCCATCATCGAGGCTGACGCCTGACTAATCGAACAGCCGTGCCCGCCAAAGGCTAAATCCTCAATCGTGTCGTTTGCCACCTTTAGAGTCAGCACGATCTGATCGCCGCACAGCGGATTGACCAGCGTTGCTTCACCGGATGGGTGCG
>JBILUF010000347.1:0-3129 GCA_044371155.1 Bdellovibrionota bacterium | reverse complement strand
TCAATTACAACGAGCCATGAAAGTGCAGGGATAAGCATAGTTCCTGATGAAGATTCTGACGGCAACAGCGGCTCAGCTACAACTCCTGCAATATCAGGTCAATGCATGGCTGAATACCGCGCATGGTAGCCTAACTTTATCCCCTCTGGCATACCCGGATGCAACCCCAAGAGCGCTATGTACTGAGGCGGCGCTGGCTTTGAGGCAACCCAACGGTTGTCAGCGCCTTAGCATCCCCCTATAATCGGGCGGGTTATAAACCGATGATACAAAAACGCTCCCTCATGTTCTCTTTGCTCCTGGCTATCGTCAGTGCAGTTGGCCTTTGGCTGTCCTGGGAATCGCTCCTGCATCACACAGCGATGACTCACGGACTTGCTAGCCCCGAAAGCGCGCTTTGTAATGTGAGCACCACAGTCAACTGTGATGCTGTTAATAAAAGTAGCTGGTCATCCCTACTGGGGCTGCCGGTAGCCTCATATGGAGTGTTTTATTATCTTGGCTTGCTCGGTGCCGCGGTGCTGGGCACTATTCTGCCGGTAGCTGCCCGTGGTCGTTTCTTTTGTGCCCTCACAGTAATCACTGGGCTGGGCGTAGCGCTGTCAATCGCCCTATTTTTAATCTCTAAATTTGCAATCGGCGCGCTATGCCCGCTGTGCCTAGCAACCTATGCCACTAATGGCATTCTATTTCTCCTGTGCTGGCGAAGCAGTAAGGACACCCCGGCTACGCAGCGCATCTCTAGCGGAGTGGGCGCACTATGGGCTGCGCTAAAAGAGCTAATATCCCCTACCTCCAATCAAGGCTGGATCACGGCACTGCTATTCGCAGCCTTTGTAGCCGGCAGCGCCTACCTCACCATTCACTCCCCAGCACTAGCACTACAAAAGCTCCGCACCCCGCAGGCTGCACCCGGCGCGGCTCTATCCCCTGCCGAGCAGCGCAAAGCAGCGCTGCAAAAGACTATCGACACCTGGGAGCGCGGCGCGGAAATTGAATTACCCGAAGGGATTAAGGAGCTAGCTGATTACTCCAAGGGCCCCGCTAATGCACCGGTGCGAATAGTGGAGTTTTCTGATTACCAGTGCCCATTCTGCCGTAATTTGTTTAGCTCACTTGAGCCAATTCTTGAGCGCTACAAGGAGAAGGTGCATGTAACGATGCTTAACTTCCCAATTGATAACAGCTGTAACCCCCAGATTCCGCGCGAAGGACACTCTCTGGCGTGTTACGCGGCAGCTTTTGCAATCTGTGCTGGTGAGCAAGGCCGCTTTTGGGATACCGCTCAATATCTTTATTCGCTCCCAGAACTTGAGGGGCAGGTTACAAAGGCAGACGGCATGGCCGCGATTAACGGAGCGATGATGCGGCTCTCCCTAGACTCAGACGGCATGCAGAGCTGCCTTGCGTCCAAACGACCGGCGGCACGGATCGCCTCCGATGTTGCCGCCGCGGTGGCGGTGGGGCTTCGCGGCACCCCGATGGTTATTGTAAATGGCCGCATGGTGCCCACCCCCACCCCAGATGCCATCGAGGCGATTCTTGCCAAGTTAGCTGGTCCAGGTAAGACCGAATCCCCCTGATTTATGCGGTTTTATTGCCTTTTTTGACCTAAGGGGCTACAGTTTTGCCCGTCAACCAACACCCCCCAAGCAGGGGCAGGTTGCATCTGAGATAGAAAATTGTTCGCTTCAAACGCAAGCGATGTCTTTTTTCCATATACTCTAGAAGGCGGCTATGTCGTGTAACAATTCCCACGTAAATGATTGGATCCAAACTGTAGCAGAGAGATTAAACCCTGACCGGATCACCTGGATTGACGGTTCAGAGGCCGAGTCAAAACGGATCAACGATCGCCTTGTTTCCGAAGGGGTCTTTACCCCGCTCAATTCCGAGAGATATCCAAACTCATTTTGGTGCCGCTCTCATCCCAACGATGTAGCACGGGTTGAAGATCGCACCTTCATCTGCACCAAGAATCAGCGCGACGCGGGCCCCACTAACAACTGGTGTGAGAGCACCGAGATGTACAAGCGCCTTGATGGGCTGATGCAGGGCTGCATGAAGGGTCGAGAGATGTTTGTAGTGCCCTACCTGATGGGCCCAGACGGCTCGCCGTTTTCTAAAGTCGGTTTTGAGCTCACAGACTCGCTGTATGTTGTGGCGAACATGCGCATTATGGCGCGGGTGGGTGCTGTCGCTCTTAAAAATCTCCCCCCTACCAGCACTGCCTTTGTGAAAGGGGTGCACTCAATTGGCGCACTAGACCCTGAGCACCGCTACATCTGCCACTTCCCAGACGACAACACGATTATCAGCTTTAACTCTAATTACGGTGGTAACGCGCTGCAGGGCAAGAAATGCTTCTCACTTCGAATCGCATCAGTGCAGGCCCGCCGCGAGGGTTGGCTCGCCGAGCACATGTTAATTCTCGGCATCACCAACCCAGAGGGGAAAAAGCACTATGTCTGCGCGGCATTCCCCTCGGCCTGCGGCAAGACCAACCTCGCCATGCTTGTGCCCCCCAAGGAGTATCGGGATCGCGGCTGGAAGGTTGAAACTATCGGTGACGATATCGCATGGCTTAACTTCGGGCCGGATGGCCGTCTATACGCCGTCAATCCTGAGGCGGGATTCTTTGGAGTGGCCCCTGGCACCTCAACTAAGACAAACCCCAACGCGATTGAAACAATCAAGGCAAACACTATCTTTACCAATACCGGCCTGGATCTTGAGACCATGACCCCGTGGTGGGAAGGAATGGGGCCAGCACCACAGATGGTGCGAGACTGGCTGGGCAATGTCTGGGATCCGGAGTCAGGCACGAAGGCCTCTCACCCTAATGCTCGCTTTACAGTCCCAGCGCAGCAGTGCCCCAGCATCTCGCCGCAGTGGGAGAGCCCGCAAGGGGTTCCAGTGAGTGCCATTATCTTTGGAGGGCGCCGCGCCAAGACCACTCCACTTGTGTACCAGGCCCGCTCCTGGCAACACGGCACCTTCCTCGGGGTGACAATGGCATCTGAGACCACTGCAGCCGCCGCAGGCGCAGTGGGGCAGCTCCGACGCGACCCGATGGCGATGCTCCCCTTCATAGGATACAACGCCGGGGACTACTTTAAGCATTGGCTC
>JBILUF010000346.1:0-3147 GCA_044371155.1 Bdellovibrionota bacterium | reverse complement strand
ATCACTTGAGCTACTCTCGGGGAGTGCCACGAGGGCTTCTTCATCGGCACGACGTTTTTGGGCCTCTTTCATCTGCTGAGCGATCCCCTTTTCGAAGACCACCATTGCAGCCGGATATCGGCTGGTGACTCGAACCCGTCGATGTCCCAGGAGCCGGCTATGATAGGAGAGAATGACCTCCTTCCCGGCAGTATAGGCTGACTTTGCGGATTCAGGATTTCGTACTTGAATTCCGAGTTTTTCAGTGAGAGGCTGAGCGAAATCTGCTGTCGCTCCGCCAGCCCGCTCAGAGATAAGAACCACCGCATCACCAAACAGAGCTATCCACACCGCGGACTCTTTGTTGGCCGAGATAGATGCTTCGAGCTTCTCTTGCACCGCATCGTCGTCGAATACCTCCGATACGTACCCTCGAAACATGAGTTTTAAAGAGAGATCTTTCGCCTTGGCCGTAAAAGCAAACCGTCGCGCTGCTGATCGAGCTGCAAGATACTCAAGCATGACGCGCGGGCGCACCTGGCGCCATTTCCTACCGGCTGCCACCTGAAAGACAAGGGGGGAGGCGATAAGCGGGCCCCACAGGAACCATTCTTGCCGCAGCCCCACCGCTAGTGTGGCGCCACAGAGGATAAGCCCAAGCATACTAAGTACTCCGGCGGTATGGGCCTTCGAGAGGAGCTCTAATTTCTCCTCCGGGGGCACCTGGCGCCACAGCTCTTTTCCGTCTATTGCTTCACCCATACTAAGTACGATATCGGCAGAATATACCCGCCAAGCTAGCTTTTTTTGCTCCCTAGCTCAGCTGCTTTAGCACCTCACTACGCGGGTATAACTGCTGTCTAATCGCGAGGTTGCGCCGTTAGCAAGCCATTCCACCCGGGTTTTGAGCTAATAGCTGAATGCAGGATCTCTGCCAGCAGCACTAGCGCTGGAGTAGCCCCCAAAAAAATACCTCACTATTTAGGCAACAATTCCTCGCTATCGCCGATTCGTAAATTGCAGGGATTTGATGAGGATGTGACAGCTATGGTGACGACAGTACACACGAGTGCTCTAAACGGCGTTGATGCCGTGCCGGTGTCAGTTGAGGTTGAGACTCGTAAAGCCAACAGTTTTATCTTTCAGATTATTGGCCTCGGCGATAATGCCGTAAAGGAGTCACGTAACCGAGTCGTCACAGCCCTTAAACACCTTGGCTTTGAGGTGCCAGACTACATCCTAGTGAACCTCGCCCCAGCGGAGCTAAAGAAGGAGGGAGCTTCCTTTGACCTGCCGATAGCAATCGGAATCCTCGCGGCATCCCGCCAATTGCCACACAGTCCACCTCCGGGAGTAACCCTCTACGGCGAGCTCTCGCTTGATGGTCGGGTGAAGCCGGTGCGGGGTATCTCGGCATGTGTGGCCGAGGCGCGGCGACTCTCGCATGAAGCGGTGCTCTTGCCCCAGCAAAATCTCCCTGAGGCATCTTTGATTGAGGGGATCAGCACGATTGGATTCAATACTCTGATGGAGGTGGTGCAGTTTTTGCGCGATGGAGTCGTGCCGCAACAATCAACTGTGGCCGCTGCTGGCACGCGGGTGCTAGCGGGGCGGACAAAAATGCTCTCGGATGTATTAGGGCAGCAGAGTGCCAAGCGCGCGCTGGTGGTATCGGCGGCAGGGGGCCACAATCTTCTAATGATCGGTCCGCCAGGGTGCGGAAAGAGTATGTTAGCAGAGCGTTTTGCGGCGTTACTTCCTCCGCTAACGACTGAGGAGCGGCTAGAGTGTGTTAAGGTACACAGTGTGTCGGGGCTCAATATCGAGCGGATCTTAGCGGGGGAGAGGCCACTGCGCGCACCGCACTATATAATCTCAGACCCAGGCCTTGTGGGTGGCGGCAATCCGCCAAGACCGGGGGAGATATCCCTGGCACACAACGGGGTGTTGTTCTTGGATGAGTTTCCGGAGTTCCGACGTTCAGCGCTGGAAGCGTTGCGGGTGCCGCTTGAGTCGGGGAATATCACGATTGCCCGTGCTCGGCACTGTGTCACATTGCCGGCGAGGTTTCAGCTGATAGCGGCGATGAATCCGTGTCCGTGCGGTAAGCTAGGCGGCGAGACGCGTGGGCAGGGAGGGTGTAACTGTCCACGGGCGTCGGTGGGGTGGTACCTACGGAAACTATCACAACCTATCCTCGACCGGATCGACCTACATGTGGAGCTAAGCGCTGTGCCGGTTGGGACAATCGCGCAGGCTGGTGGGCCATCTGACGACGGGGCGCAGGAGCGACTAATCAGACAAGTAGCATCAGCTCAGCAACTGCAACGGGAGCGTAATGGTGGGGTTCTCAATGCACACCTGCCTCAAGAGGTCCTTAAAAAAGTTGCTCAACTGAAAGCCGATGCGGTGGCGTTACTTGAGAAAGCCGCTGAGCGTTTGGGGCTGAGTGCGCGGGGGTATATGCGGATGTTGCGAGTGGCTAGAACTATTGCTGACATGGAAGAGTCCGCGGTGGTGGGCACTACTCATGTGGCAGAGGCGGTGAGTTACCGCGGGCTTGATAGGTTAAAGCGGTATGCTGAGTCAGCGCTCTAAAGGCCAAGCGGCGTAGCGCGGTTTCTTGGAGGTCAGGCGTTGGGTGTACGCTCCGGTAGTTGGGCGAATTATGACCAGGTCTAGGGGGATAGCTGCGCCAGCGGGAAGCTTGATAATTCCCCCCATAATTCCGGTGTCTTATCAGAGTGCGCGGTGAGTCACAGTGAATCACTCAGCTAAACTACCCATCTGAGGCGGCATAGCCCATAACCAATAATATGGCTCAAACTGCAGCTCACTCAATCGTTTTGGATCCAGGCGCTGATGTGCGTCGGAGTGATGCTGTATCAAAAAGCACGCAGGGAGCAACCTTAGACGGTGTTACTGGAATAGGAGGGATATCTGTCCTTACCAATCCAGCGTTAGCGCATTTATTCAATCCAACTCCCTTTGATGCGCAGGCGGCGCAGGTAAAAGTAGCGATTGATTCCAAGGTACAGCAACTTGCAACTGAGACCCCGACACTTGTGACCCGAGGAGTGGAGCTGGTTAATCACTTGGGAGATGCTGAGAGGCCCGTGATTAATCTTCCTGGCTGGTGTGAGCGCAAGACCCTAAGCTGGTCAGATA
>JBILUF010000345.1:0-3150 GCA_044371155.1 Bdellovibrionota bacterium | reverse complement strand
GATTGAGTAGGCGGCATATCGTTTCAGCACGACTCTGGCCTGTCGCCAGCTCACAGAGCTGCCGGGCATATTCTAAAACATCTCGTGCCTTGGGTGATTCAGATAAGTGGAGGTGGCGCACGGCATCTAGCGCCACACAGCACTCCAGGGGTAGCTCGGCGCTGTCGAGCTGCGCTGGGCTGGTGCTGGCTAGTCGGTGTGCCACCGCTGCTCCTTGAGAGAACTCCGCTGGAGCGGCCAGTGGATTGGGTACTGCGCGGAGCAAAACAGCAGTAGTTTCCAACTCAGATGTTGGCGCAAGGTGATTGAGGGCGAGAATGGCATACCGCGCAGGCCGTGGGTTAAAGCTCGACCCAGCAGTGCGTAGCGGCGCGTTCTCCTCAAGACCGCCCTGGCTTGCGATCCAGCCATAAAGTGAGATCAGTCGGTGCTTGGTGTTGGGGTCGAAGCGGCGCCCGAGCGCTGCTGCCAGTGCGGGAGTGGGCAGGTGATGGGAGGAATTCATGTTCATACGTCGACTTCCTACGCCCGAGAATCGTGAATGATGGCTTTACAGCACCTGGAGTAAAAGTTCACTGGGTGATTCATTCGCACAAGCTATGCTAGTAATTCCAAGTGTTTAGACGCTTGTCTTCCTTAGCTCGACGATAGCGGGTAGTCTAACTAGCAGACCTAGTCCTAGACTTTACTGCGAAGCGATACCCCAGATAAAGGGGAGCTCGATTTAAGCCAGCATTTCTTGCTGGGTAACCTACCTAATACGGCGCTATGACATATCGGTCAAATATCCTGATAGCTCTTTGGTGCGGGTTGGTGTGTCTTGGTAGTGTGTCGCCGCTTGGGGCACAGGATCGGGGCGTTGACGCTGAGGCGCCGCGGTTTGTGGAGCTTTCGACCCCGCAATACCCAGCGTATGAGGCCGAGTTTGAGCCAAGACTTGGTCGTTACACCTATGAGGTCAGTTGGAACGGTATCCCAGCAGCGGAAGCTACCCTTACGGTTGGGAGCGATGAGCTGCGGTATCGTTTGGTTGCCACAGCAAGAACATATGCCCCCATCAACCTGCTGTACGATCTGCGGTATCAAGCCGAAGGGCTGATTGACGCAGTAGATATGACCTCGCTACATACCTCCATACGTCAGAAGGAGAATTCAAGGGAGAAAAGCCTTGAGATGAGTTTTCGCCAACGCGGCGAGATTGAGTCGGTGCGTACCCAGAAGGGGAAACCAGAGCAGGTGACAAAGCTCGACACAAACAACCTCACCCTAGACCCGTTTGGCGCAGCATTTTTGGCCCGAGGCCTTCGTTGGGAGGTAGGAGAGACGAAATACTTTGATACTTTCAATGGCAAGGTCCGGTATCTGATCGCGTTGACCGCTGAGGGTAAGGAGGTTGTAAAGGTAAACGGTGAGAAGCGGCTCTGTTGGGTGGTGGTGCCGCGGGTGCGAAAAGTGAACACCGACGAGCCACAGCACAAACTACGAGGTGCTAAGATCTATATGACGGATGACCCTCAGCGTGAGGTGGTAAAGATAGTAAGTGAGGTCTTTATCGGAGCGGTTACTACGAAGCTCATCGGCTTTGAGCCAGCCGAGACCCCGGCGCCGATTCGGATGGCGCAAGCGCGTGCGCGGGCCCTCATCAAGTAAGTCATCGTCCTGGCTCTCTTGCTCAAAATTCTATTCGGCTCTACAGTCAGCGCCTTGTAAGCTCTGAAAGAGACCTATTGAGTAGCCGCCCATGAACCACCCAGTCACTCACGTGCGTCAGGCGCATTCCCAAGACATCCCCCATATCTTGGCTCTGATTGGGGAGAATCCGGAGGTGTTGCTCCCGCGCTCGGCAGCGGAGATGCAGGAGCTTTTGGAGACCACCTGGGTGGTTGAGGAGCAAGCCAAGATTGTTGGCTGCTGCTGTCTCGAGATTTACAGTAAGAAGATATGCGAGGTGCGTACTTTGGCTGTGGCCAAGGGGCATCAGGGTAAGGGCTATGGTAGACTTTTAGTCGAGGCTGCCGTTAGCGAGGCAAATCGCCGAGGAATTCCCCAGATTCTTACGATTACATCCGCGCTCGGATTTTTTGAGCGACTTGGCTTTGGAGCATGCTTAAAGGAGAAGTATGCTTTGTTTTTCCGTGGCACCTCAGGAGCTAAAGGAGAGCAATCTGGTGGATAACTGCTGCACAAAGCATACCGTATACTAACCTGCTAGAGGATCTGCGTTTTAGGCTTTAGTATGCCACCAGGAGGTGGCGGTAAATCTCAGTTCCTCAGACGGATGAGTTATTGAAATCTGTCCCCTAGTTGAACGGACATTGCAAGGCCAGACTACTACACTCAATTGCTGCAGGTCTTCGGGGGATGTATGATTTCGCCTACAGATGCGATTTACCTTTCTGCCCTCCTCTGCCATTCCCTTTCATGGGAAGACCCTCGATGAACGGCCCCTTGGTGGGACTGAGACGGCAGTAATTCGCCTCGCTGCCGAACTTGATGCCCGCGGCCATGAGGTGATTGTTTTCTCCAAACACCCCAACCCGCCCCTAACCAAGCCGCTTTATCTACCTATGCAGCAGCTTGGACAGGTGACGCAGACCGATGTTCTGATTGTGGTGCGAGAGTGGCTCCCACTGTTCTGTGGAATGCAGTGTCGACGCCGACTGTTTTGGACCGGCGATGCTTTCGATCAGCCTCAGACATTGGGGCTTGGCGACAAACGAATTGTGGATGCGATCGATGGATTTCTGGCGGTTAGTCAGTGGCAGGCTGATACTATCGCCCAGGCCTCGGGCTTTCCCCGCGAAAAGATGTGGGTAATGCGGAATGGAGTGCACCCCAAATTTTTCGATGGGCAGGTGAGCCGCCGACGTGCCCGCATGATTTATTCGAGCACCCCATATCGGGGGTTGGCTCATTTGCCGCGACTGTATAAGCGCATTCAAGCAGAGGTGCCGACCGCAGAGCTTGCAGTTTTCTCGGGGTATGATGTGTATGCCGCCGAGCCAGGTGCGATCCCCGCTGGTCACGAAGGGGCCGCGAGAGACCTTGAGCGAGTCTCCCAGGCTCTAACAGCGCTACCGGGTGTTACCTATTCACCTAGTGTCACTCAGGCCATGTTGGCGAAAGAGTTTCAAACTGCCAGTGTCTTGG